>NZ_JBMIRS010000032.1:0-11006 GCF_049198005.1 Paracidovorax sp. MALMAid1276
TTCGGGCTGAGCCTGTCGAAGCCAGGGCGCTGCGCTGATTGCCGTAGTCCTTTGGCCAGATCGGTGCGGCCGGGGCGGTTGCAGCGGCGAGTGCCTCGCAACGCCAAAAACGCTTGCTTCAACCCTGCTCGTTCAGCGTGCGCAGGCGGCTGGGCGCCAGCGCCCCGGCGGATTCGAGGATGGGGTAGGCCACCGAGCACAGCAGCGAGTTGATGCGCTTGAGTTCGCTGATCAGGTCGATGTGCAGCGAGCTGGTCTCGATGCTCTGCACCGTCTTGTCCGACAAGCGGGCCAGGTGGGTGGCCGAATACGCGTGTTCCAGGTCGCGAAAGCGCGCCTTTTCTTCCAGCAGCTTTTGCGCGTCGCGCACGCTGCCGTTCAGGAACACGCTCATCGCCAGGCGCAGGTTGTCGATCAGGCGGGCGTGCAGCTCGTTGATTTCTTCCATGCCGGCCTCGGAGAACTGGCGGCCCTTCTTGATCTTCTTGTCCTCGATGTCGATGAGCACGCGCTCGATGATGTCGCCGATCTGCTCCATGTTGATTGTGAAGCTGATGATGTCGGCCCAGCGGCGGCCCTCGCGCTCGTCCAGCGCCTCGCGCGAGATCTTGGTCAGGTAGTACTTGATGGCGGAGTACAGACCGTCCACCTCGTCGTCGAGCTTGCGCAGGTTCTCGGCCAGCTGTAGGTCGTCGGTGCGGATCACCTGGTGCAGGCCCAGCAGCATCGACTCGACCACGTCGGCCTGGTGCAGCGCCTCGCGCGCGGCGCACGAGATGGCCAGCGACGGCGTGGCCAGCGCGGAAGGGTCGAGGTGCTGCGGGCGGGTGCCTGCCGTGGGCTGGGTGCTTGCGGTGGGCAGCAGGCGCTGCACCGCGCGCGCCACGGTGCCCGTGAGCCCGATGCAGATGATGCCCACCACCAGGTTGAAGGCCAGGTGGAACAGCACGACCAGCGTGGCCGTGTCAGGCACATGGGGCCGCACATGCTGCAGCCACAGCCCGGTGAGCGGCGTCATGATGACCACGCCGATGATCTTGAAGAACAGGTTGCCCAGGGGCACCTGGCGCGTCTGCACGTTGGCCTTCAGGGTGGTCAGCACCGCCAGCACGCCGCTGCCCAGATTGGCCCCCAGCACCAGTCCCAGCGCCACATCGGTCGGGATGCCGCCTGAGCCCGCCAGCGCGGCCGTCAGCAGCACGGTGGCCAGGCTCGAATAGGCCACGATGGCCAGCACCCCGCCGGTGAAGATCTCCAGCAGCACATCGCTGGTGAGTGCGCCCAGCAGCGTGCGCACGGTGGGCGACTGCGTGAGCACCGTGGTCGATTCGGTGATCAGCCGCAGCGCCAGCAGCATCAGCCCCAGGCCGATGAGCACCCGCCCCACGCGGCCCACGGCGGTGTCCTTGCGCGAGATGAACAGCACCACGCCCACAAAGATGAACAGCGGCGACAGCCACGACAGGTCCATCGAGAACACCACCGCCATCACGCTGGTGCCCACGTCCGCCCCCAGCATCACGGCCAGTGCGGCTGGCAGGCCCACCAGCCCCTGGCCCACGAACGACGACACGATGAGCGCCGTGGCGGTGCTGGACTGCACCACCGCCGTCACCCCCACGCCCGAGAGCACGGCCGTGAATCGGCTGCTGACGCTGCGCGCAATCAACTGCCGCAGGTTGGCGCCAAACACCCGCAGGATGCCTGTGCGGACCAGGTGGGTGCCCCAGATCAGCAGCGCCACGGCTGCCAGCAGATTCAACAGGTGCTTCATGAAATACCGTCTTGCTTCTTCTTCTTGTGCCAATGCCGACAAAGCATGCGCCATGCCCAGTGCGGGCGCAAGCGGCAAAGCTCGCGCCCGCGCAGGCAGGGCGGGTTCACTTCATTTCTGTGCCCGGGGCTTGCAGGCTGGGCGGGCGCTGGGCGGAGCCGGCTGCGCGACATCCGGGGATGAGGGGGCAGGGGAATAACCCTGCGCCTGGGTCATGTGTCACAAAACTGACACACAAGCATACTCCTGATTTTGCGGGTGCGCAGCCATGCCCCTGCAGGGGCTGGCGTCAATCCGCCCGCATCCCGCCATTCGGCGGTGCGCCCATCCATCGAGAGACCCATCAATCGATCAGCTGGCCGCCGTCATGAAACGGAAACGGCCCCGGGTATTGCCCGCTGGCCGCCATGTGGCTGACCAGCCGCCCGCCCTGCGGCAGCGCGTGCAGTGCAAAGCCCGGCGGCTCCAGCATCCAGGCCGAGGCCGCATCGCTCGCCAGGTCCAGCCGCACCTGGTGCGCGGGTGAGGGCACGGTGGCGGCCACCGTGCCGCCAAAGCGCACCTGGATCGCCCGGTGCAGGTGGCCGCAGATCAGCCGCTCCACCTGCGGATGGCGCGCCACGATGGCCTCCAGCGCCTCGGCGCCCTCGCGCAGCCCGATGTCGTCCATGTGACCGATGAGCGTGCGAAACGGTGGGTGGTGCAGGGCGATGACCACGGGCCGGCGCGCGTGGCGGGTGAGTTCGGCGTCCAGCCACTGCAGGCGGGCGGTGCACAGGCGGCCCTCGCTGGCGCCGGGCACCACGGTGTCGAGCGCGATGAGCTGCAGCCCGCCCACCGGCACGCTGTACTGGATGAAGTCTTCGTCGCCGCCCTCGCCCAGGTAGGCGTGGTCGGCAAAGCTGGCGCGCAGCTGGGCGCGGCTGTCGTGGTTGCCGGGCAGCAGGTACACCGGCATGGGCAGCGGCGCCAGCAGTGCGCGCAGGTGAGCGTATTCGGCGGCGCGGCCAAAGTCGGTCAGGTCGCCGGTGATGACCACCGCATCGGGCGCCTGGGGCAGGCGCCCGATGCTGGCCACCGCCTGGGCCAGGAAGGGCGCGGTGTCGATGCGGCCATAGGCCAGGCGGCCGGGCTCGCGGATGTGGGTGTCCGACAGCTGCAGCAGCAAGGTGTTGTTCAAGGTGGTGCTCATGGGGTGGCCTCCGTGGGGGCGGCCTCCGGTTCCAGGCAGGGCATCAGCCGTTCGGGCGCAATGCGCACGGCCACGGTGTCGCCGGCGCGGGCGGGGTGGTCGCGCGCCACGTCGGCGCACAGCGGGGCCTGGTCGGCCAGGGCCAGGGTGAGTTGTACACGGTCGCCCAGAAAGCTGCGGCGCGTGACCTGCGCCTGGCCCCATCCGGAGGATGCGCCGGGGCCGGCAGAGGCGGTGGCGCCCACCTCGATGTCTTCGGGGCGCACCAGCAGGGCCGCGTGGCCTTGCAGGGCCGGCGGGCAGGGCAGCTGCCAGCCGCCCAGGGGCAGCGCGCCGGCAGGGCTGGCGCCGCCGCGCGCGAGGCGGTTCACCCGGCCCAGGAACTGCGCCACGAAAGGGTGGGCCGGAGCGCGGTACAGCGTCTCGCCCGCGCCCACCTGCACCACCTGGCCTGCGTTCATCACGGCCAGGCGGTCGGCCAGCGCCAGCGCTTCCTGCTGGTCGTGCGTGACGTGGATGGCGGTGATGTGCAGGCGCCGCAGCAGCTCGGCCAGCTCGTCGCGCAGCGATTCCTTGAGCTTGGCGTCCAGTGCGGTGAGCGGCTCGTCCAGCAGCAGCACGCGCGGGCGCACGGCCACGGCCCGAGCCAGTGCCACGCGCTGGCGCTGGCCGCCCGAGAGCTGGCTGGGCCGGCGGTCCAGCAGGTGGCCGATCTGCAGCATGGCCGCCACTTCGTCGATGCGTTTTTGGCGCTCGGCCTTGGGCATCTTGCGCATCTCCAGCGCAAAGCCGATGTTGTCAGCCACGCTCAGCGTGGGGTACAGCGCGTAGCTCTGGAACACCATGGCGATGTCGCGGTCGCGCGGGGGCATGCCCACCACGTTCTTGCCGCCAATGCGGATCTCGCCCTCGGTGGGCTCGTCCAGCCCCGCAATGATGTTGAGCAGCGTGGATTTTCCGCAGCCCGAAGGGCCGACGAGGATGAGGAACTCGCCGGGTGCGACCTGGATGTCCACCTTGCGCAGCACTTCCACGCTCTTGTCGCCCTTGCCGAAACGCTTGTTGATGCCTGCAATGTCGAGTGATGACGCCATGATTTATCCCTTTACCGCACCGGCCGTCAGCCCGCGCACAAAAAACTTGCCTGCAAGAACATAGATCACCATGGTCGGCAGGCCCGCGATGATGGCGGCCGCCATGTCCACGTTGTAGGCCTTCACACTGCTGCTGGTGTTGGCCAGGTTGTTGAGCCCCACCGTCACGGGCTTGGAGTCCGTGCCCGAGAACACCACGCCGAACAGAAAATCGTTCCAGATGTTGGTGAACTGCCAGATCAGCGTGACCATCACGATGGGCGTCGACAGCGGCAGCACGATGCGCCAGAAGATCTGCCAGAAGCTCGCTCCGTCCATGCGCGCCGCGTTCACCAGCTCTTTCGGAATGGCCGCGTAGTAGTTGCGAAAGAACAGCGTGGTGCCTGCCAGCCCCGCCAGGCAGTGCACCAGCACCAGCCCGGAGATGGAGCTGGACAGCCCCAGCCAGCCCAGCACCTGGCTCATGGGCAGCAACACCACCTGAAAGGGCATGAACACGCCGAACAGCAGCATGCCGAACAGCACATCGCTGCCGCGAAACTTCCACAGGCTGAGCACGTAGCCGTTGACCGCGCCCCACACGGTAGAGATGAGCACCGCCGGCACGGCCAGGGCCACCGAATTCATGAAGAAGGGGCGCAGTCCGTTGCAGTCCACGCCCGTGCAGGCGCTCTGCCAGGCCGTGCCCCAGGCCGACCAGTTCAGCGCGCCCGGCAGGGCCAGCAGCGAGGTGCTGCGGATTTCTTCGGCCGTCTTGAAGGACGTGACCAGCATCGCATACAGCGGCAGCAGAAAGAAGGCGGTGGCCAGGGCCAGCACCGCATACACCAGCAGGCGGCCCACGGAGGGGAACAAAGAAGGCTTAGCGGTCATGGGGTTGGGTCCGCAGTTCGCTGTAGAGATAGGGGATCACCAGCGCCGCCACGGTGGCCAGCATCATGGTGGCGCTGGCCGCGCCCAGGCCGATCTGGCCGCGCGAAAACGACATGGTGTACATGAAGGTGGCGGGCACATCGGTGGCAAAACCGGGGCCGCCGGCCGTGAGCGCCATCACCAGGTCAAAGCTCTTGATCGCCAGGTGCGACAGCACCATGAGGGTGGAGAAGAACACCGGCCGCAATGCGGGCAGCACGATGCGCCAGTAGATGCGCGGCAGCGAGGCGCCATCGACCTGCGCGGCCTTGATGATGCTGTCGTCGATGCCGCGCAGGCCGGCCAGGAACAGCGCCATCGCAAAGCCCGCGCTTTGCCAGATGCCGGCGATCACCACGCAGTAGATGGCCATCTCGGTGTCCACCAGCCAGCCGAATTCGAAGTTGGGAAAGCCCCAGTCCCGCACCATTTTTTCCAGCCCCAGGCCGGGGTTCAGCAGCCATTTCCAGGCCGTGCCCGTGACCACAAAGGACAGCGCCATGGGGTACAGGTAGATGGTGCGCAAGGCACCTTCGGCGCGGATCTTCTGGTCCAGCAGCACGGCCAGCACCACGCCGATGGCGAGCGACCCGCCCACATAGCCCACGCCGAAGATGCCCAGGTTCTTCAAGGCCACCCACCAGCGGTCCATCTCCCACAGGCGCTCGTACTGCGCCAGGCCCGCCCATTCGTAGTTGGGCAGCATGCGCGACACGGTGAGGCTGAGCACGCCGTTCCACACCATCAGGCCATAGATGAAGGCAAAGCCCAGCACAAAGGCGGGGGCCACCACCAGCTTGGGCAGCCAGTTTTCAAACGTATTGCTGTGCTTCATCACCGGGTGGCCTCGGGGTCAAGCGGCCCGCTCGCAGCAGGCCGCGGCGGGCGCTGCGCCAACGGTGCATGGGGGTCAATCTTCATGGCTGCAAATCAAGGTTGTGCAGATCGCACATGTCAAAAAAGGGGGGCACTGAGGCCCCCCAAGAACAAAGTAACCTCTGGATCACTCACTCATTTCACTCGCTAACTCACTCCCTCTCCTCTCTCTTTTTCGCTCGTCGCCATGCTCACCACCAGACCTCGTACTGCACGCCCACCAGCGTGCGCGAGGTCTTGCCGTTGGCGCCGAAGGTCGCGGCATTCGCCACAGCCGCGGCCTGGTTCCAGTTGGCCTTGGTCACGTACAGGCGCAGCTCGGGGCGCGACCAGAAGTCTTCGCTCAGCGCCAGGGCGCCCGCCAGCGTGGCCTTGGACAGGCGCTGGTCCGGCCCCGCGCCCTTGCGCGTGGTGGTGGACAGCTCGGCCAGCATCTTGAAGTTCTTGGTGAACGCGTACGAGCCGCGCGCACCCAGCGAGAAGTCCTTGGTTTCCACACCCGTCACGTCGGCCTTGTTCGTCTGGTAGCCGATCAGGGCCTGGCCGCCAAAGGCACCGCTTTGCCAGTTGATGGAGTCCGCAATGCGCACCACGCGCTTGCCCGGGGTCAGGCCGTCAATCGCCTCGAACTGCCCATCGATGCGGGCATGGCCGCGCGAGGTCTGCAGGAACAGGGCGTTGCTCATGCCCGGCAGCAGAAAGTCCTTCTGGTTGTGCGAGATCGAGATGCCCGAGCCCGAACCGCCGTTGGCCTGGTTCTTGCCATTCACCGCCGTGAGCAGCACGCGCAGCTTGCCGCCGGGGTTGGTGTTGATCTCGGACAGGTCGGCATTGATGCGCTGAGCCTTCACGTTGTTCGGCAGGTTGCCGTCGAACTTGTCGCCGGTGAAAACGCCCACACCCAACTTCATGCCGCCCACCGGGATGTCGGTCACGCCGGCGCCGATGTTGTCGCCGTAGTTCATCAGGAAGTAGTCCACGATGTGCACGTCCTGAATGCGCAGGCGGCGCTGGCCCACCCAGAACTTGGCTTCGGGCGCGAAGCCGAAGCCGCTCATCTCCACATAGGCCTGCTCGGTGCTGATGTCGCCGCTGCCCCACTTGGCGGGCATGTAGTTCACCTTCCACTTGATGCCGCCGGTCTCGAAGCCCCGCGCAAAGTTCACCTCGATGCCGTTGTCACCCTCGTTGCCCAGGCGGTACTTCTGCAGTTCGCCACCCAGGCCGATGTGGCCCTTGACGCCGTCGGAGTGGTTGAACACCGGGCCACCGCGCGAGTAGCCGTTGAACTCAAAGCCTGCCACTTCCATGGCGAACCCAGTTTGCGTCAGGCATGCGGCGGCCAAAGCCACCGCCGTGAGGCGGTTTCTTGTCTTCATGATGATTCCCTCTCAGCTTGGTTTTATTTGGTCTTCGCGGCGGTCGCGATCTTCTTCATGGCGTCGGCGACGGTGATCTTGTCGTCGTTCCAGAACTGGCTGACCACGTCCTTGATGGCGCCTTCGGTGGCCGGGGCAATCGCCATGCCGTGGGCCGCGCTGGGCACCAGCCCGCCGCTCTTGGCGGTGTCCACAAAGTCCTTGGCGGAGGCCTTGGCGCAGTCGTCGAACTTGTCCATGGGCTGGCCCGCACGCACGGGGATGGAGCCCTTGTTCAGGTTGAACACTTCCTGGAAGGCCGGGCTCATGATGGCGCTGGCCAGGTCGCTCTGCGCCTTCTGTGCGGCGGCGTCCTTGAGCTTGAACAGGATGAACGAATCGACGTTGAAGGTGAACGCGTTGGCCGAACCGGGTGCCGCAGCGCACAGGAAGTCCTTGCCCGGCGCCTTGCCTGCGGCCAGGAACTCTCCCTTGGCCCAGTCGCCCATCAGCTGGAAGCCCGCCTTGCCCTGGATGAGCATGGCCGTGGCCAGGTTCCAGTCGCGGCCGGGGGCGCCGGGGTCGGTATAGCCCTTGATGCGGCGGAAGGTCTCCAGCGACTTCTTCATGGTGTCGCTGGTGAGTGCGGTGTTGTCGAGCTTGACCAGTGCGTCCTGGTAGAACTTGGCGCCGCCCACGCCCAGCACCACGGATTCAAAGGTGGTGAAGTCCTGCCAGTTCTGGCCGCCGTGCGCCACGGGGATCACGCCAGCAGCCTTGAGCTTGTCGGCGGCAGCAAAGAATTCGTCCCAGGTCTTGGGCATGGCGGCCACGCCGGCCTTCTTCAGGGCCTCGGAGCTGCCCCACATCCAGTTCACACGGTGCACGTTGACGGGGGCGGCCACGTAGGCGCCCTTGTACTTCATCACGTCGGCAACGACCTTGGGGAGCAGCTCGTCCCACTTCTCGGCCTTGGCCAGCGTATCCATGTTGGCCAGCACGCCTTCGGCGGCCCACTCCTGGATGGCCGGGCCCTTGGTCTGCGCGGCCGAGGGTGGGTTGCCCGAGATCACGCGGCTCTTGAGCACCGTCATGGCGCTGTCGCCGCCACCACCGGCCACGGCAAAGTCGCGCCAGGTGTGGCCCTTGCCCTGCATGATCTTCTTGAGTTCGGCCACCGACTTGGCCTCGCCGCCCGAAGTCCAGTAGTGCAGGACCTCGACCTCCCCCGCGCTGGCCGACATCGCTGCCGCCAGGCCCACCGCCACTGCGGCGATCTTTGTCATCTTCCACATACCCTTGTCTCCTCGATGTTTGAACCCGTTGCTTGGGTGCGCCACCCTGCGGTGCGTTCAGCGCAGTCGGTACTTTAATTACAATAATTAAAGCTCTTATCGGGACTTTCCCGGGTGTCGGTGCCATGCCAACACCGTCACCCTGTTATCCGATTACGGCGCACCCGCTGACGGCATTCGGCCCTGCTCGTTGTCTCCGTTCGTGCGAGTGGGTGCTTTGATATGCTCAAACCCATGGCCACGATCCTGATTGTCGAAGACGACGCCCTGCTGCTGGACGCGCTCACGGGCCAGCTGCAGCAACTGCAATTCGGGGTGTGTACGGCCTGCAGCGTGGCCGAGGCCAAGGCCCTGCTGCAGACCCAGGCGGTGGACGGCATCATTCTGGACCTGGGCCTGCCCGGTGCCGATGGCATGGACTTGCTGACCTGGGCGCGCACCCACATTGCCGGCCTGCCGGTGCTCATTCTGACGGCCCGCGACGGCGTGGACGACCGCGTGCGGGGCCTGAACGCTGGCGCAGACGACTACATCACCAAGCCCTTCAACATGCAGGAGCTGCAGGCGCGCCTGCAGGCCATGCTGCGCCGCGCGCGGCAGCCCGCGTTCACGCAGGCCAGCAGCGCGGCCGGTGCGCAGCACACCACGCTGGGCCCCCTGGTGCTGGACCACACTGCCCAGGCCGCCGCCCTGAACGGCGATGCGCTGGACCTGACCCAGCGCGAGTGGGAGCTGCTGGCGCTGCTGGCGCACCGTGTGGGCGAAGTGGTCACGCGCGACGACGTGCTGGCCGCCTGGCGTGCCAGCCCGGTGGCCGAGCCCGGGCAGGCCGCAGCACCGCTCGCGTCGAACGCGCTGGAGGTGTATGTGCACCGCCTGCGCAAGAAGCTCGACCCCTCGCCCCTGACCATCCGCAACATCCGGGGGCTGGGGTACATGCTGAACAGGCCGTGATGAAGTCCCCCCTGAGATGCTTCGCATCTTCCCCCCACGGGGGGGACGCCGCCAGCGCGGCGGGGCGGCCCTTGCGCGGCGGCACTGGCCTCGGTCGCGCCAGTTGCAAGCCGCGCGCCACTTGATTTTCACGGCCATTCATGCGCCACGTCCCTGGGGTTTCGCTTCAACGCAAGCTGCTGCTGTGGCTCTTGCTGCCGCAGCTGGTGCTGTGGCTGTCGGGCGGGTTTCTGGCGTGGCGGGTGGCGCTGCAGAACGGCGAGAAGGGCATTGACCAGACGCTGACACAGTCGGTGCGGGCGCTCGCGCGGCAGATCAAGCCGATCGGCGACGGGCTGCTGGTGGACTTTCCAAAAGCCGCGCAGGACATCCTGGAGCAGGACCCGACCGACCGCGTGACCTACATGGTGTCGTCGCCCCCGGGGCGCTTCCTGCTGGGCAATGCGCAGCTGCCCCCGCCGCCGCCCGTGGACCTGAACGTGGGCGAGCCCTATCTGTACCACGCCCGCGTGGACGACAAGGCCGTGCGCGTGGCGCTGCTGGATGTGGACTACGGCACGCCCCAGACCCGCCAGACTCTGCGCGTGCAGGTGGCCCAAAGCCTGACGGTGCGCGAGCGCATTGCGCAGGAGCTGCTGGAGCAGATGCTGCTGCCCATGGGCCTGATGGGCCTGGCGCTGAGCGCGGTGGTCTATGCCGGCGTGCTGCGCGGCCTGCAGCCCCTGAAACGGCTGGAGGCGCAGATCGAGCAGGCCGGCACCCGCCCCCAGGGCGGCGCCAACGACCCGCTCGCGCCCATCGAGCTGACCTCCGCCCCCCAGGAGGTGCATTCGCTGGCCAGCACCCTCAACCGCCTGCTGGAAGCCGTGGCCCGCGGCCAGCAAAAGGAAAAACGCTTTCTGAACGACGCCGCGCACCAGCTGCGCACGCCGCTGGCCGGGCTGATCGGCCAGACCGAGCTGGCGCTGCACGAAAGCCACGAGCCCGCAGTGCAGGAGCGCTTGCACAAGGTGCTGTCCGCTGCCCAGCGCAGCGCCCACCTGGTGCACCAGCTGCTGCAACTGGCGCGCTCCGAATCGAACGTGGAGATGCAGCCCACCGACCTCGCCGCCCTGGCCCGCGAGGTGGCGCGCGAATGGGCGGCCCGCGCGCTCGCGCAGGGCATCGACCTGGGTTATGAGGGCGACGACACGCTGTCCGTGCAGGGCCACCCGCTGCTGCTGCGCGAGGCGCTGAACAACCTCATCGACAACGCCCTGCACTACGCCGGCCACGGCGCCACCGTGACCGTGCGCGTGGCCCCCGAGGAGCCCGGCCGCTGGGCCCTGCTGGTGGTGGAAGACGACGGCCCCGGCGTGCCCGCCGAGCACCTGGGTGACCTGTTCGCGCGGTTCTGGCGCGGGTCGGACAAGGCGGGCGGCTGCGGGCTGGGGTTGTCGATCGTGGAAGAGATTGCGCTGCGGCACGGTGGGCGCACCGTGGCGGAGCCGGTGGTGCCGCGGGGGCTGAGGGTGGGGGTGCGGGTGCCGAGGGGTTGAGCCTGTCGAAGCC
>NZ_JBMIRS010000063.1:0-40149 GCF_049198005.1 Paracidovorax sp. MALMAid1276
TGTCCTTCGGCACACGCCACCCCACGCCCTGCGCTCCTCGGCGCATCCTGAAGGGCTGGGGTGCGGACATCCACACGGGCCATCGCTGCGCTCGGCCCCATCTCGCGGGCGCAAGCGCCTCGCGCTGCGGCCACAGGGCCGAGCGCAGCGATGGCCCGAGGGGCTGTTGGGCTGTTGGCTGTTCGGCTGCCCCTTCCCTCTGGCCCCGCCGCAGGTTTGCCCCGCAGCACCGCGAAGGGGTCGCAGACTGGGGGTCGCCCTGAGCACAAGCATGCCTTTCAAACGGGCACGCCCGTATACGTGCCCCCAGCCACGACAATTTCCGTAGCAGGGCGCTCACTCGACTGCATGACGCGCTGCGCGCGAGGCCCCTCGGCCTCAGATCACTCCACAGAAAATCGACCTGGAATAAAAAACCAAAGCAACGAGACCAGGAAAGCCGCCGACAGCAGCCTGTCCAAGAGTGCATCTCTTCGCAGATAAAAACCAGCTCCCCAGAAAACCCCAGCCAACGCCAGCGCTAGTGCCAACAACAGCCCAGAAAAAGCACCCACGATGAATTTTCCGCTTGTCCACAGGTGGGCATGGACAGTCAACAGATAGATATTTACCAAGACAAGGACAGCCGCCGCCGCCCCGTAGAAAACCCACCTCGCACGGCTAAGAAGGGATGCCACTATCTAAGACCTGCTGAAGAAAATTCCCGCTGTCGCCGGGAACGAAGAACCGGGACAGTAAGGCAGCCCCGGCTTTTTGAGGGCCCAGATCACCTCCTGCCGGAATGCTCTGTTTGTCTTTGAAGTCCCACGGATCGTGCCCAGCCGCGTCACGTCCGCGCCCCATAGGACGCGGCATTACATGTTGCGTCAAGACAGCCCCCAAGGTGAAGTGGCGAGAGCCTAAGCCCCCCAGCCGACATCAGCCCACAGTCTTTTGCAACCAGAAGTAGTTTTCACCACACCGATGCACCGCAGGAGCGAACGGATGTGAAGTTTGCCAAGGTTCGCGGTGCGGATTCCCGCACGCGCACACGACTCGTGGCAGTGAACCCTGGTTGTGCACACGTCGACAATGTTTTCCTGGGTAGAAAGGACCATGGCTTGGCAGCACTCAACCACCCGCCACCGCCCAACACACCTCCCCCGCATGCGGCACCACAAACAGCACCAGCCCGATCAGCCCGCCCACCACGGTGCCATTGATCCGGATGTACTGCAGGTCCTTGCCGATGTTCAGCTCGATCAGCTGCGTCATCTCCTCCGTATCCCAGCGCCGCACCGTGTCTTCGATGTGCTGCGCAATGAACGCCGAGACATCCGGCGCCAAACCCTCTGCCCAGCGCTCCAGCCGGTCGTTGAACGACTGCCTGAGCGCCGCATCGCCCGCGAGCGACTCGCCCAGCCAGAGGCCCAGCTTGCCCACCTGCCGCGCGAGCGCGGAGTCGGCATCGGCCAGGTCGCGCTGCAGGGCGCCGCGCAGGTCTTGCCACAGCGCCTGCACATAGCCGCCCACGGTGGCGTCGGTCTGCAGCCAGGTGCGGATCTCCTCGCCCTTGCGCGCCCATTCCGGGTCGCTGCGCAGGCGCTCGATGAAGCGCTGGAGCGCGGCGTCAAACTGCGCACGCAGGGCGTGCTGCGGGTTGGCGGCCACGTCGGCCATCAGGCTCTCCAGCGCGCGGGCCAGCAGGGCCGAGCCCTTGTCGCCCAGCCAGTCGCTGGGCAGCAACTTCTCGGTGCGCGGGTGGTCCTTCTTGAGCCAGGCCACGATGGACTGCGCCACCCAGGCGCGGGTCTGCTCGTTCTGCAGCAGCTCGATGAGCTTGCCCAGCACATCGTCCAGCAGCGCCTGGTGGCGGCCGTTGTGGGTCAGCGTGTCCAGCACCGCCGCCAGCGCGCGCGACATGTCCACCTGGCCGATCAAGGTGCGCGCGGCCTTCTGGATGAAGCGCTCCACCTGCGCGTCCTGCACCGTCTCCAGCGCGGCCGACGCCAGGCGCGTGGCCTGGTGGCCCAGCAGTGCGGCGTTGCCCGGCGCGGTGAGCCACTGCGCCAGCCGTTCGGCAGGGTCGTGCCGGCGGATCAGCGCGACGAGCGAGGGCACATCCAGGAACTTGTCGCGCACAAACGTGGCCAGGTTGCGGCCGATGCGCGCCTGGTTGCGCGCGATGACCGCGGTGTGCGGGATGGGCAGGCCCAGCGGGCGGCGGAACAGCGCCACCACTGCGAACCAGTCGGCCAGCGCGCCCACCATGGCGGCCTCGGCCACGGCTTTCACGCCGTTCAGCCACAGGCCGCGCTCCACCGCGCTGGTGGCGATGAACACGGCCGTCACCAGCAGCAGCAGGCCCAGCGCATGCCGTTTGGCGCGGCGCAAGGCAAGGGTTGCGCTGTCAGTTCCGGCGCTCATCGGGGCGGGCCCGCCGTGCTGACATTCGATCCGTCAGGCCGCCGCGGCAATCTGGTCCAGCGCCTTGGCGAGGTGGCCCACGGTGCGGTCGACGTTGTGCCATTTCTCCAGGCCGAACAGGCCGATGCGGAAGGTCTTGAAGTCCGGGCCTTCATCGCACTGCAGCGGCACGCCGGCCGCGGTCTGCAGACCCACTTCCCGGAACTTGCTGCCGTTCTGGATGCCGGGGTCGGTGGTGTAGCTCACCACCACGCCGGGGGCCTTGAAGCCCTCTGCCGCCACGCTGGGAAAACCGCGCGATTCGAGCAGCGAGCGCACCTTGGCGCCCAGCTCAATCTGCTCTTCGCGCACCTTGGCAAAGCCATATTCCCGCGTCTCGGCCATCACTTCGGCCAGGCGCACCAGCGCGTCGGTGGGCATGGTGGTGTGGTAGGCGTGCTGGCCTTTTTCGTAGCCCTCGGCGATCTGCATCCACTTCTTCAAATCGCACGAGAAGCTGCTGCTGGTGGTGCCCTCGATGGCCTGGCGCGCGCGTTCGCTCAACATCACCATCGCGCAGCAGGGCGAGCCGCTCCAGCCCTTTTGCGGCGCACTGATCAGCACGTCCACGCCTGTGGCCTGCATGTCCACCCACATCGCGCCCGAGGCCACGCAGTCCAGCACAAACAGCGCGCCCACCTCGTGCGCCGCCGCCGTCAGCGTGCGCAGGTAGTCGTCGCTCAGGATGATGCCGCTGGCGGTTTCCACGTGCGGCGCGAACACCACCTTGGGCTTTTCGGCGCGGATGGTGGCGGCCACCTCGTCGGCCGGGCACGGTGCCCAGGGGGCCTGCGGGCCGCTGCCCTGCGGGCGCGCCTTGCACACCACCGAGCCGCCGCCCAGGCCCTTGTCGGCGTCGAAGATCTGCGTCCAGCGATAGCTGAACCAGCCGTTGCGCACGATGAGCACCTTCTCCTGGTTGGCGAACTGGCGGGCCACGGCCTCCATGCCGAAGGTGCCGCTGCCGGGCACCAGCACAGCGGTGTGCGCGTGGTAGACCTCTTTCAGCGTGGCCAGAATGCCCTGCACCACGCCCGTGAAGCGCTTGGACATGTGGTTGAGCGCGCGGTCGGTGTAGACCACCGAGAATTCGAGCAGGCCGTCGGGGTCGATATCGGGCAAAAGGCCGGGCATGGGCAATCTCTCCGTTGAATGCGACGGACACAAAGCGGGTGCCGACGATGCGCTGGCCCCCTGGGCCCAAGCGTTGTGCGCCCCCTCTGCTTGCGTCAGTGCTGTTGAACAATGCAGCGGGGCAGCTTATCACCACGTATCGACGAACCGCGGCGCGAACGGCCCCACCTGCGCCGACGCCAGGCCCCGCGCCAGCCACGCCCGCGTCTCGGCCGGGTCGATCACCGCGTCGATCTCCAGCGTGGCGGCCATGTGCATGGCCTCGCCGTTGGTGTAGGCCCGGTCCAGCAGCTTGGTAAACAGCGCGTCGCGCTCGGCGCCTTCGGGCAGCGCCTCCAGCTCCTTGCGAAAGCCCAGGCGCACCGCGCCTTCAAGCCCCATGGCACCAAACTCGCCCGTGGGCCAGGCCACCGTGAACACCGGCGCGTGAAAGCCCCCGGCCGCCATGCCCATGGCGCCCAGGCCGTAGCCCTTGCGCAGCACCACGCTGAAGAACGGCACGCGCAGGTGCGCCGCCGCCACGAACAGGCGGCTCACGTGGCGCACCTGGGCCGTGGCCTCCACCTCGGGGCCGACCATGAAGCCGGGCGTGTCCACCAGGCTCACCAGCGGCAGGCCGTGTGCGTTGCACAGCTGCATGAAGCGCGCCGCCTTGTCGGCCGCATCGGCGTCGATGGCGCCGCCCAGGTGCTGCGGGTTGTTGGCCAGGATGCCCACGGGGCGGCCTTCGATGCGGGCCAGCGCGGTGTGGATGCCCACACCGAAACCGGTGCGCAGCAGCAGCAGGCTACCCTCGTCCACCAGGCCCGCCAGGGCCGCGCGCGTGTCGTACACGCGCAGGCGGTTTTCGGGCACCACGGCGCGCAGCCGGCGCGGGTCGGGCGCGGACCACTCTGATGTGCGGCCCTGGAAGAACGACAGGTAGTGCTTGGCCGCCAAAACGGCTTCGGCTTCGTTGTCCACCAGCACGTCGATCACGCCATTGGCATGCTGCACGTGGCTGGGGCCGATCTGCTCGGGCGGGAACACGCCCAGCCCGCCGCCTTCGACCATGGCCGGCCCGCCCATGCCGATGTTGCTGCCGCGCGTGGCGATGATCACGTCGCTGCAGCCCAGCAGCGCCGCGTTGCCCGCAAAGCAGCGCCCCGCCGCGATGCCGACCACCGGCACCTGGCCCGACAGTGCGGCATAGGCGCCAAAGCTGTGCACGTGCAGGCCCGCCACCACGGGCATGTCGGTGTCGCCCGGGCGGCCGCCGCCGCCTTCGGCAAACAGCACCACCGGCAGCTTCTGCGCCAGCGCGATGCCCAGCATGCGGTCGGTCTTGGCGTGGTTGCGCGCGCCCTGCGTGCCGGCCAGCACGGTGGCGTCATAGGCCATCACCACGGCGCGGGATTTCTCATCGCCAAACAGCGCGCCGTTGATGCCGCCGATGCCCGTGACCATGCCGTCGGCCGGTGTGTTGGCGATCAGGTCTTCGCGGCTGCGGCGGCGCGTCTGCGCGGCGATGGCAAGCGCACCGTATTCGATGAAGCTGCCTGCGTCGCACAGGTCGGCAATGTTCTCGCGCGCGGTGCGCCCGCCCCGCGCGTGGCGCCGGGCGATGGCCTCGGGGCGCGCGGCATCGAGCGTGAAGGCGTGGCGGTCGATCACACGCTGCAGGTCGGGCCGGATGTGGCCGGGGTCGTGCACCGCAGGGCCCCGGGCTTGCAGATCGGCGGCGTCTTCGGCCGCCTGCAGCAGCACCAGCAGCGGTTGCCCCTGCGCGACATGGCCGCCCGCCGCCGCCAGCAGCGCGCCCACGCGGCCCGCGTGCGGGGCCAGCAGCACATGCTCCATCTTCATGGCCTCCAGCACGGCCAGCTCGGCGCCCGCTGCCACCACGTCTCCTTCGGTCACGCACAGCTGCACCAGGCGCGCCGGCATGGGCGCCAGCACGGCACCCTGTGGCGCAGGGGGCAGATAATTTGAATGATTTTGGCCTCCAGCGCTTACTGGACAAGCGCTGGCAGCTATGTTTTTGGAAGCATCCAGCAAATCCGGCAGCACCGATTCGAGCCAGCGCGTGTGCACTTCCTGGCTGTGCATCTCCGGCCGCGCGGCCAGGGCCTGCAGCAACGCCAGGTTGGTGGCCACGCCGTCGATGCGGCACTCGGCCAGCGCGCGCTGCGACCGGCGCAGCACATCGGCAAACCGCGGGCTGCGCGTGTGCACGACGAGCTTGCCCAGCAGCGTGTCGTAGTGCGGCGAGGGCGCGGCGCCCGCCATGCCGTGCGTGTCCACGCGCACACCGGGGCCCGTGGGCAGGTCAAAGCGTGTGAGCGTGCCACTGCCGGGTGTGGCCGCGCCGTCGGCCGCCAGCGTCTCGGCGTTGATGCGCCACTGCACGGCAAAGCCTTGCGGGCGTGGCGGCGCGGCGGGGTCCAGGCCAAGCTCCTGCAGCGTGCGGCCGGCGGCCAGCGCGATCTGCGCCTGCACCAGGTCCACGCCGGTCACTTCTTCGGTGATGGTGTGTTCCACCTGCAGGCGCGGGTTGCATTCGATGAACACGAAGGGCAAGTCGCTGGAGGCCAGGTCCACCAGGAACTCGAACGTTCCCAGGCCTTCGTAGGCCACGGCGCGCGCCATGGCGAGCGCGGCTGCGGTGATGCGCTCGCGCAGCGCGCCGGGCAGCGAAGGGCTGGGCGCGATCTCCACCACCTTCTGAAAGCGCCGCTGCAGCGTGCATTCGCGCTCGCCCAGCGCCACCACGTGCCGCCCGTCGCCCAGCACTTGCACCTCGATGTGGCGGGCATTGCCCATCAGGCGCTCCACATACACACCGTCCACGCCAAAGGCGGCCCGCGCCTCGCTGCGGCAGCGCGCGTAGGCGGCGGGCAGGTCATCGGCCGAGGCCACCGCACGCATGCCGCGCCCGCCGCCGCCGCCGATGGCCTTGATGACGATGCCTGCGTGGGCATGCTGCGCAAAGAAGGCCTGGGCCTCTTGCAGCGTGACCGCCGCCTGGGTGCCCGGCATCAGCGGCACGCCCTGCTGCTGCGCCAGCGCGCGGGCCTGGGCCTTGTCGCCAAACAGGTCCAGCTGCGCCGGCGTGGGGCCGATGAAGCGCAGGCCGGCCTCGGCGCAGGCGCGCGCGAAGTCGGCGCGCTCGCTCAGGAATCCGTAGCCCGGGTGTACGGCGTCACAACCCTCGGCCTTAGCGATGGCAATGAGGCGCGCGCCGTCCAGATACGCCGCCGGGCCGGTCGCGCCCAGCGCCACGGCGGTGTGGGCTGCGCGCCCATGCGGGCTGCCCGCGTCGTCGTCGGCGAACACGGCCACGCTGGAAATGGAGAGGTCGTGCAGGGCGCGCACGGTGCGCAGGGCGATCTCGCCCCGGTTGGCAACCAGGACTTTGTGGAACAAGGGGCGCTCGGTCATGCAGGGCTTCCAGAGGGTGGCAACGGATTGCGCCGCATTCTGGCGGCCACGGGCGTGGCACCATGGCAAACAAGCGACAGCCACGCAGCCGAAGAAACCCTGCGGCCGCGAAACGCCACAGCCCCCCGCTACGATGCGCCCTTTGCCATTGCCTTGCAGGACACCCATGCCCGACTTTCGCAGCGACACCGTCACCCAGCCCACGCCCTCCATGCGCGAGGCCATGTTCAAGGCGCCGCTGGGCGACGATGTGTTTGCCGACGACCCCTCGGTGAACGCGCTGCAGGAGCATGCGGCGCAGCTGCTGGGCTTTGAGGCGGCGCTGTTTGCCCCCTCGGGCACGCAGACCAACCTGATCGCGCTGTGGGGCCACTGCCAGCGCGGCGACGAGGCCATCGTGGGCCAGAGCTGGCACACCTACCGCTGGGAGGCCGGTGGGATGGCGGTGCTGGGCTCCATCCAGCCCCAGCCGGTGGAAACGCAAGCCGACGGCACGCTGCGCCTGGCCGACATCGCCGCCGCCATCAAGCCCGACGACCCGCACTTTGCCCGCACCCGCCTGGTGGTGCTGGAGAACACCACCGGCGGCCAGGTGCTGCCGCCGGCCTACGTGGCCGAGGTCTCAGCCCTGGCCCGCCAACGTGGCCTGGCGCTGCACCTGGACGGCGCGCGCCTGTTCAACGCCGCCACCGCCAACGCGGCCCGCCACGGCAGCGATGTATACGACGAGGCGCGCACGCTGTGCAGCCATTTCGATTCGGTGTCGCTGTGCCTGAGCAAGGGCCTGGGCGCGCCGGTGGGCTCGCTGGTGCTGGGCAGCCGCGACTTCATCCGCCAGGCGCGGCGCACCCGCAAAATTCTGGGCGGCGGCATGCGCCAGGCGGGCGTGCTGGCGGCGGCCGGCCACTACGCGCTGGAGCACCACGTGCGCCGCATGACCGATGACCATGCCAACCTGGCGCGGCTGGCGCAAGGGCTGAGCGGTGCCAACGAGCGCCATCCGGTGCTGCAGGGCAAGATCACCGTTCACCCTGGGCAGACCAACATCCTGTTCACCGATCTGCACGCCGATGTGGCCCCGGCATTCACCGCGTGGCTGGCGCAGAACGGCGTGCGCGTGACCAGCAGCCTGTACGGCGGCGCGACACGCCTGCGCTGGGTGACGCACCTGGATGTGAGCGAGGCCGACGTGCAGGCCGCGCTCGACTGCGTGACCCGGTTCCAGCTGCCGGACTGATACGCCCGACGGCTCAGGCGGCGGGGTAGCTTCTGCCGCCGAAGATGCCGGTGCCCACACGCACCAGCGTGCTGCCCGCCTGGATGGCGGCCTCCAGGTCGGCCGTCATGCCCAGAGACAGGGTGTCGAACTGCGCGAGGCCGGGTTCCTGCAGCGCGGATATCTGGTCAAAAAGTGCCTTTGCGCGCATGTGGATTGCGAGTTGCGCTTCAAATTCAGGAGCATGGTCGGGGATGCACATGAGCCCGCGCACGACCAGCCGTGGCAGTTTCGCGACAGCACGCACCAGCTCCAGCGCCTCTGCGGGCGCCACGCCCGACTTGGTGGCGCCGCCGTCGATGTTGACCTGCACGCAGACCTGCAGCGCAGCCAGGTGCCCGGGCCGCTGGGCCGACAGGCGCTCGGCGATCTTGAGCCGGTCCACCGTGTGCACCCAGTCGAAGTGCTCGGCCACGGGGCGGGTCTTGTTGCTCTGGATGGGGCCGATGCAGTGCCACTGCAGCGCCAGGGCCGGTGCCGCAGCGCGCACGGCGGCAATCTTGTCCACCCCCTCCTGGATGTAGTTTTCGCCGAATGCGCGCTGGCCCGCATTGGCCGCCTGCAGCACCGCATCGGCGCCGAAGGTCTTGGAAACGGCCAGCAGCCCCACGGTGCCCGGCACCCGTCCGGCCGCTGCGCACGCGTGCTGCATCCTGCCCAGAACCTGCTGGAGGTTGTTAGCAATCGTGGTCATAATGTTTGATAAGCGTACCAAACGATAGAGGGACTCAGTGGACATCACCCAACTGCTCGCGTTCAGCGTCAAGAACAAGGCCTCCGACCTGCACCTCTCCGCCGGTCTGCCGCCCATGATCCGGGTTCACGGCGATGTGCGCCGCATCAACGTGGATGCGCTGGACCACAAGACGGTGCACGCCATGGTGTACGACATCATGAGCGACTCGCAGCGCAAGACCTACGAAGAGTTCCTGGAGGTGGACTTCTCGTTCGAGATCGAGGGCCTGGCGCGCTTTCGCGTCAACGCCTTCAACCAGAACCGCGGCGCAGCCGCCGTGTTCCGGACCATTCCTTCCAAGATCCTCACGCTCGAGCAGCTCAACGCGCCCAAGATCTTCGGCGACCTGGCCCTGAAGCCGCGCGGCCTGGTGCTGGTGACCGGCCCCACGGGCTCGGGCAAGTCGACCACGCTGGCGGCGATGGTCAACTACCTCAACGAAACCGAGTACGGCCACATCCTCACGGTGGAAGACCCGATCGAGTTCGTGCACGAATCCAAGAAGTGCCTGATCAACCAGCGCGAGGTCGGCCCGATGACGCTGTCGTTCGCCGCCGCGCTCAAGTCCGCGCTGCGCGAAGACCCCGACGCCATCCTGGTGGGCGAAATGCGCGACCTCGAAACCATCCGCCTCGCCATGACGGCCGCCGAAACGGGCCACCTGGTGTTCGGCACGCTGCACACATCCAGTGCCGCCAAGACCATCGACCGGATCATCGACGTGTTCCCGGCCGAAGAAAAGGAAATGGTGCGCGCGATGCTCTCAGAATCGCTGCAGGCCGTGATCTCGCAGACGCTGTGCAAGACCAAGGACGGCTCGGGCCGCGTGGCCGCGCACGAGATCATGCTGGGCACCAGCGCCATCCGCAACCTGATCCGCGAGGCCAAGGTGGCGCAGATGTACTCCACCATCCAGACCAGCAACAGCGTGGGCATGCAGACGCTGGACCAGAACCTCACCGACCTCGTGCGGCGCAACATCATCAGCCCCGCCGAAGCGCGCGGCAAGGCGAAGATCCCAGAAAACTTCCCCGGCTGACCCGCGCGGACGAACGCACGTTCAGGCAGACAAACAGGCAGACAAAAAAGACATTGCGGCCCCGGCGCCGCAACAGACCGGAGCACAGTATGAAAGGCATTCTTGGCCTTCTGAAAGCGAAATCCCGCGGCGGAAAGTCCGGGGACGACAGCACCGATTCCGTGCTGTTCTCCACCGCCTTCGCGGGCCAGGGCGTGGATGACTCGATGCTGGTGCCCTGGGAGGCGCGCGCGGTGGAAGTGGGCGCCAAGCGGCTGCCCACCAGCCGTGGCGGCAAGCTGCTGCAGGGCCTGTGGGCCAAGGACAAATACATGGCGCACCTGGACAAGGACGCCGTGGAGCGCATGGAGCGCTTCTTCGAATTTGCCGCCGTACCCTCCAACCGCGACGTGATCCGCCAGGACGAATACGGCAACTTCATGGTGGTGCTGCTCACCGGCACCATTGCGGTGGACCGCGTGCAGCCCTGGGGCGAACAGCTGCGGCTGGCCGAAACGCGGCCCGGCGACATCCTGGGCGAAATGTCGCTGCTGGACAGCGGCATCCGGTTTTCGGCCTGCACCACCCTCACCGACTGCGAGATCGCGGTGCTCTCGGCCGAGGCCATGGACGACATGATGAGCAAGGACCCGCAACTGGCTGCCAGCCTGATAGCGCTGCTGGCCCGCAAGCTGTCGCTGCGCCTGCGCGTGGTGAGCGCCCGCCTGAGCGACAACCAGAAATGATGCGCTGCAGCCACGCCACGAATGACCGTTCGCACGACGAACACGCACGGGAGAACTTCTGATGGAACGCGATCAGGCCAGTAAATTCATCAATGACCTGCTCAAGCTGATGGTGAGCCGCAATGGCAGCGACTTGTTCATCACCGCCGAGTTTCCCCCCGCCATCAAGGTCGATGGCAAAGTCACCAAGGTCTCGCCCCAGCCGCTCACGCCCAACCACACGCTCACGCTGGCCCGCTCGGTGATGAGCGACAAGCAGGTGGCCGACTTCGAGCGCACCAAGGAATGCAACTTCGCCATCTCGCCCGCAGGCATCGGCCGTTTCCGCGTGAACGCCTTTGTGCAGCAAGGCAAGGTCGGCATGGTGATGCGGACCATTCCGCTCACGCTGCCCACCATTGACGGCCTGGGCGTGCCTCAGGTGCTCAAGGAAGTGACCATGACCAAGCGCGGCCTGTGCATCCTGGTGGGTGCCACGGGCTCGGGCAAGTCGACCACGCTGGCCGCCATGGTGGACTGGCGCAACGAGAACTCGTTCGGCCACATCATCACCGTGGAAGACCCCATCGAATTCGTGCACCCGCACAAGAACTGCGTGGTGACGCAGCGCGAGGTGGGCCTGGACACCGACACCTGGGAGGCCGCGCTCAAGAACACGCTGCGCCAGGCGCCGGACGTGATCCTGATGGGCGAAATCCGCGACCGCGAGACCATGGAACATGCCGTGGCCTTTGCCGAAACCGGCCACCTGTGCCTGGCCACGCTGCACGCCAACAGCGCCAACCAGGCGCTGGACCGCATCATCAACTTCTTCCCCGAAGAGCGCCGCGCGCAGCTGCTGATGGACCTGTCGCTGAACCTGCGCGCCATGGTGTCGCAGCGCCTGATCCCCAAGCAGGACGGCAAGGGCCGCGCGGCGGCGGTGGAGGTGATGCTCAACACCCCGCTGATCTCCGATCTGATCTTCAAGGGCGATGTCTCCGAGATCAAGGAGATCATGAAGAAGAGCCGCAACCTGGGCATGCAGACCTTCGACCAGGCGCTGTTCGACCTGTACGAGGCCAACATGATCACCTACGAGGATGCGCTGCGCAACGCCGACTCGCTGAACGACCTGCGCCTGCAGATCAAGCTCAACAGCCAGCGTGCCAAGTCGCCGGATCTGGCGCAGGGCACCGAGCACTTCGCGATCGTGTGACAGCCCCCTGAGGCGCTGCGCGCCCTCCCCCTTCTCTCGGCTGCGCCGGGAAGGGAGACGCCGCCAGTGGCCTGGCAAAGCCAGTTCTACAGCGTCTGCGGGCCTGGGCTGCGCCAGTTTCAACCGCCGCCTGCACTGCGGCCTTTTTTTGCAAGAACCATCCCATGCCAAGCACCAATCCCCGCAACTACGACGCCACCCCTTCGCGCAAGGTCGCCTTCCTGGGCCTGGGCGTGATGGGCTACCCCATGGCCGGCCACCTGGCGCTCGCAGGCCATGACGTCACGGTCTACAACCGCACCGCTACTAAATCAATAGCTTGGTGCGCAGAGTACGCAAGCGCTAGCGCCCAAAAGCATGCTCAAACCCCGCGCGAGGCCGCTACGGGTGCCGACATCGTGTTCTGCTGTGTGGGCAACGACGCCGACCTGCGCTCGGTGACGCTGGGGGCCGATGGGGCGTTTGCGGGCATGAAGCCGGGCGCGGTCTTTGTGGACCACACCACGGCGTCCGCCGAAGTGGCGCGGGAGCTGTATGCCGCCGCCAAAGCCCAGGGCCTGCAGTTCGTCGACGCGCCCGTGTCGGGCGGCCAGGCGGGGGCACAGAACGGCATGCTCACGGTGATGTGTGGTGGTGATGCCGACGCGTTCAACGCGGCCCAGCCCGTGGCCATGGCGTTTTCGCGCGCTTTCACGCTGCTGGGCGCCAGCGGCTCGGGCCAGTTGGCCAAGATGGTCAACCAGATCTGCATTGCGGGCCTGGTGCAGGGCTTGTCGGAAGCCGTGGCCTTCGGCCAGAACGCGGGCCTCGACATGAAGCAGGTGCTGGACGTGATCGGCAAGGGCGCCGCACAAAGCTGGCAGATGGACAACCGTGGCAAGACCATGGTCGACGACAAGTTCGACTTCGGCTTTGCCGTGGACTGGATGCGCAAAGACCTGGGCCTGGTGCTCGACGAGGCCAAGCGCAACGGCTCGCGCGTGCCGGTGACGGCGCTGGTGGACCAGTTCTATGCCGACGTGCAGACCATGGGCGGCAACCGCTGGGACACTTCGAGCCTGATCAAGCGGTTGAAGTAAAGCCCCCCTGAGGCGCTGCGCGCCATCCCCCAAGGGGGACGCCCTCAGCGCGGCGGGGCGGCCCTTGCGCGGGGGCACTGGCCTGGGGCCGCGCCAGTTTCACGCGCTGCGTGCTGCGCACAAAGCCCAAGAAAAAAGTCCCGGGCCACACAACGCAGCCCAGGACTTTGATGAACCTGCAGTCAGATGCTGCCGCGCTCAGCCGCCAGCAGGCTTGGTGTCGGTCGTCACCGGCGCGGGCTGTGGTGCGATGCGGCGCAGTTCTTCTTCGGACACGATCTCGAACACGCGCACCACCTTGCTCACGCCGCTCACGCCGCGCGTGATCTCGGTGGCGCGCTGCGCCTCGCGCTGCGACACGCGGCCCATCAGGTAGACGATGTTGCGCTCGGTCACCACCTTGAAGGCCGTGGCGGTGATGTCCTTGGCGTCCACCAGGCTGGCGCGCACCTTGCCGGTGATGAAGGTGTCGTTGGAACGCTGGCCCAGGCTGGTGCTGGGCATGACGGCCAGGTCGTTGACGACCGAGCGCACGTTGTCCACACCGCCCACGATCTGTTCGACGCTCTGGCGGTCCTGGGCGTTGGGCACCTCGCCCGTGAGCAGCACCTGGCGGTTGTAGCTGGTCACGTTGACGTGCACGCGGTCGCCCAGCGCTTCGCGGATGCGGTTGCTGGCGCGCAGCTCGATGCCTTCGTCTTCCACCTGGGTGCCGGCCGTGCGGCGGTCCACCGCCATCACCCCGCCCACCACGGCGCCGCCGACGATGAGGGGCGCACACGCCGTCAGGCCCGCCACCAGGGCAGAAGCAGCCAGCGCGGCGCACAGCACACGCTGTGCACGCAGGGCGCGCGGCGAGCGGCGCGCCGTGGGGCTGCCCGAAGGGGTGGAAGCCAGGGGGGATGAGGGTGTCATAGCGGGTTCTCCTGTTCACCAAGTAACTGGGCATCCACACCATCTGCCAGGCAATGCAGTACCAGGGCGTGGACTTCGCGCACGCGCGCCGCACGGTCGTGCGGCACGCTGATCAATACATCGGTCTCGCGCACCAGCGCAGCCAGCTTGCCGCCGGTGCGGCCGGTCAGCACCACCACGGTCATGTCGCGCTCGTGCGCGGCCTCGGCGGCGGCCAGCAGGCTGGCGTCATTGCCCGACACCGACAGCGCCAGCAGCACGTCGCCCGCCTGCCCGAGGGCCCGCACCTGGCGGGCAAACTGCTGGGCCGCGTCTTGCGCGGCGTTGCCGGACGGGGTGGTGAGCACGGTGCTGTCGGCCGTGAGTGCCAGCGCGGCCAGCTCGGGGCGGTCGCGCTCGAAACCTGCGACGCAGTACGCGGCAAACTGCTGGGCCTCGGCGGCCGACGGGCCGTTGCCGCAGGCCAGCACCTTGCCCCCGCTGGTCACACAGGCCAGCACGGCCTGCACGGCCGCGGCGATGGGGTGGCTGAGCGCCTGGGCGGCCTGGTACTTCAGGTCGGCGCTGTCGATGAAATGCTGTTGGATGCGTTGCTCAAGCATGAGGGCCCGATGATACCTTCCGCGTGTTACAGGTTTTGTAGCAATCCGTAGCGGCTGGCGCTGCGCTGGCGCGGGAATGGGCCACTGCGCGCAGGCCCGGAACCCGCGCCGCTACTGCGCATCAAAGGCCGCCTTCAGCCATTCGATGTGACCCTGCACCAGCACCACGTCGAAGCGGCAGGGCGGCGGCGAGGGCCACCGCAGCAGGTAGTGCCGGGCCGCGAACACGATGCGCTGCTGCTTGGTGGCGCTGATGCTGCCCCCTGCGCCGCCGAAGCCGCCGCCCGCGCGGCTGCGCACCTCCACGAACACCAGCGTGCCATCGCGGTCGCGCATCACCAGGTCGATCTCGCCGCCGCCGCGCCCGGGCGTCCGATAATTGCGCTCCACCAGTTTCAGGCCGGCGGCCTGCAGGTGGGCCAGGGCCTGGTCCTCGGCCACATTGCCGCGCTCGCGCGTGGTGGCCGCCGCCCCTTGCGCGCCAGGCCCGCCTGCGGGTTTTCTTTTTCCGAGGAATGTCACCATTGAGCGCCTCTTTCGCTTCAGCCCTTGACGCCGCGCGCGAAGCGGCGGCCGCCCAGCATTATCCCGAGGGCGCCTTGTACGTGGTGGCCACGCCCATCGGCAACCTGGCGGACATCACCCTGCGCGCCCTGCACCTGCTGCAGCTGGCCGACACCGTGGCCTGCGAGGACACGCGCCACACGCAGTCGATGCTGCGCGCGTACGGCATCGACAAGGGCCCCGCCCGCCTGCTGGCCGTGCACCAGCACAACGAGGCCGAGGCGGCGCAGGAGGTGGTGCGCCGGCTGCAGCAGGGCCAGCGCGTGGCGTATGTGAGCGACGCGGGCACGCCCGGCGTGAGCGACCCCGGCGCCCGCCTGGTGGCCGCCGTGCACGCCGCCGGCTTGCGCGCCATGCCGCTGCCGGGAGCCAGCAGCATCACCACGGCCCTGAGCGCGGCAGGGGCCGTGGCGTCGGACGGCGACAGCAGCAGCTTTGTGTTTGCCGGGTTTCTGCCCTCCAAGAGTGCCGAGCGGGCCAGCGCCATCGCCCGGCAGCTGGCCTCCGAACCGCGCTGCGTGGTGCTGCTGGAGGCACCGCACCGCATCGGCGAGCTGGCCCAGGCCTTGGCCACGCTGGGCGATCGCCCCGTGACCCTGGCGCGCGAGCTGACCAAGCAGTTCGAAGAGATCACCACCCAGCCGGCCCACGCCCTGGGCGCGTGGCTGGACGGGGCGCCCCAGCGCTCGCGCGGTGAGTTTGTGGTGCTGCTGCACCCGGTGGCCCTGGCGGGCGATGACGCCGGCGACACCCTGCGCGTGCTGCGCTTGCTGTTGGCAGAGCTGCCCCTCAAGACCGCCGTGCGGCTGGCCGCCGAGATCACCGGCGCGCCGCGCAACGGGCTCTATGACGCAGCGCTGGCGTGGAAGCGGGCGCAGGATGGCGGCGAGGATGGAGACACCGCCGAGGACGATAGCGCCACCGCGCGCTGAACCGCCGTGCAGGCTCGGCTGCGAGAGAAGTCCGCGAAAGAATTTTGATTAAAAATAGGCCCCAGCGCTTATCCATAATGCGCTGACAGCTATTAAATCAATAGCATGCCAGCGGCGACACAGATCGGCAGGGATCGCGCGTTCAACCGCCCGTCACGGCCAGACCGGCGGCCACGCCTCCAAAAAGATCGCCCTCGCGCTGTGGCGTGTGCGGAAACGCCCCGCGCAGCGCCTGCCGCAGCGGCCGCAGCGCCGAGGAGCCCCCGGTCAGGTAGATGGCCTCCAGCCCGTCGCCGGTCAGGCCCGCCTGCCGCACGCAGGCCTGCGCGCAGGCCACCACCTGCTGCAGCGGCTGCTCCAGATACCGGGAGAGCCCCTCGGGCGTGATGGCCGCGTCCAGCCCCGGCTCCACCCATCCGAGCGCCATGGGCGCCTGGGCGTCCGACACCGACGCCGCAATCTTGGCCTGCTCGACCGTGTCGGCCAGGCGGTGGCCCAGGCGTTCGTTCAGCACCTTCATCAGGCGCGCGTGCAGCCGGGCGTCGGCATAGTCGGTGCGCAGGGCTTGCGCATCGCGCAGCGCACGCGGCGAATACAGCCACTGGATCAGGTGCCAGGTGGACAGGTCGAAGAACACCCGGCTGGGCACCTCGCGCCCGGCCGGGCCCCGGTGCCGAAAGCCGAGCAGGGGCATCAGCAGGTCCAGGCTGAGCCGCCGGTCAAAGTCCGTGCCACCCACGTGCACGCCCGTGGTGGCCAGCACATCGCGGCTGCGATCTGCCTGGCCGCGCCGCCCGGGCCCCAGGCGCACCACGGTGAAGTCCGAGGTGCCGCCGCCGATGTCCACCACCAGCACCAGCGCTTCTTGCGTGATGCGCTGCTCGTAGTCCAGCGCTGCGGCGATGGGCTCCAGCTGGAAGCTGATGTTCTCAAACCCCGCGTCCATGGCGGCCCGGCGCAGCGCCGCCTCGGCCTGCTGGTCGCGGGCGGGGTCATCGTCCACAAAGTGCACCGGGCGCCCCATGACCACGCGTGCGGGCAGGCCGCCCAGCGCCGCATGCGCCCTGCCCGCCAGCATGCGCAGAAACATGCTGATGATGTCCTGGTAGCTCAGCAGCTTGCCGTGCACGGCCGTCTGGTCCTGCAGCAGCGCGCTGCCCAGCAGGCTCTTGAGCGAGCGCATCAGCCGCCCCTCCGTGCCCCCGAGGTAGTGCGCCACCGCATCGCGGCCGAAGTGCGTCCGCTGATCCTCTGTGTTGAAGAACAGCGCCGTCGGCAGGGTGTGGGCCTCCCCTTCCAGCGCCACCATGCGTGCAGGGCCCCCGCCCTGCCGGACCGCCATGGCGGAATTCGAAGTGCCGAAGTCGATGCCAAGCGTGGCGTCATTCAAGAGATTCATGGTGGGGTGCATCAAGGCGCAGCGCCCAGGGCGCGAGGGCCTGGGCTGGGGAGAGCGGGCGGGCGCAGCAGCCGGCTGGCCGGAAGGGCGCGGAAAGGGACGAAAAAGGGCGCGGATTATCGCACCGCGCACACCGGGCGCGCTGCGCTACGGCCGCACGGGCGCCAGCTCGATGCGGTTCTTGCCTGCGCGCTTGGCCTGGAGCAGGGCCTCGTCCGCATCGGACAGCAGCATGTGCGCCTGGTCGGCACCCGGGGGCTGTGCGGGCCTGTGAGGGTGTCCCGGTGGCGGCGCCTGAACGACGTGGCCACCCGAAAGCGCCACCCCCACGCTCAGGCCCACCCGCACCGGCGCTGGAAGGCCCAGATCCATCGGCTCTGCCACGGCGCGCATCAGCCGCCCAAGGATCGCGCGCCACTCGTCACCGGACACCGGCGCCAGCAGCGCCACGAACTCGTCGCCCCCGAAGCGCGCCGCCGTGTCGGTGGCGCGAATGCTGAGCACGATCCGCCGCCCCACCTCCACCAGCAGACGGTCCCCCGCGTCGTGCCCATGTGCATCGTTCACGGCCTTGAACCCGTCCAGGTCCATGAAGCACACGGCGACGGTGTGGCCCGACCGCTCGGCACCGGCCAGCGCCTGCTGCAGCCGGTCCAGCAACAGCAGGCGGTTGGGAAGCTGCGTGAGCGCATCGTGAAACGCCACGTGCGTGATCTGCGCGTGGGCGCGCTTCGCCTCAGAGATGTCCACCGCCATCCAGAACGACTCGGCCTCGGACAGCTGCACGCCGTTAAGGTTGACCCACAGCGCTTCCCCGCTCTTGCGCCTCAGGCGTACGTCGGCCCGGTAGTTTTGCCCCTGCGCCAGCACGGCCAGCTTGTCGGGCGCGAGCTTGGCGTGGTCGCCCTCTTCCGCGCACAGCGCCTCCATGGACACGCCATCGAGCTCGCCCGGTGCGTAGCCCAGCATGCGCTCGAAGGCCGCGTTCTTCCAGCTGACCCTGCGATCGCGCAGCTTGGCCATGCCCACGATGTCGCTGTTGAGCATCGCGGCCTGGTCGCGCAGCAGCGCCTCGACCCGCTGCTGCGCCAGATGCTGCACCGTGATGTCAGTGGCCACCGTCCGGCTCATGAGGAAAGCGCCGAACGCGTCCTGCACGGCGGTCGAGTGCAGGCGCACCCAGCGCGCAGGCATCGCAGCGTTGGCACGGAAACCCACTTCCACTTCGGGCGCAGCGCCCCGCGTGACCAGCGCGGCCATGTGCGCGCCAAACCGCTCTTCACCGGGCCGGTCCAGCACCCACGCGAAGCGCCACTCCGGCGGATGCTCCGCACCGCCCAGCCAGGCACGCGCCATGGCGTTGGCATGCACCAGCCGCCCGTCTGCGCTCAACGAAAAATGGCCGCAGGGCGCCTGGTCGTACAGGTCGCGGATGCGCGACTCGGACTCCTTCAGGCTGCTCACCAGCTGCTTCTTCTCGGTGATGTCGCGCGCAGAGCCGAAGACCAGCAGCTGGCCGTCGATCTCCACCGCCCGCCAGTGCAGGTCCACATCGATGATGCTGCCGTCCGCGCGGCGGTGCTGGACCTCCACGCGCTGGCGGTCGCCGTCGCGCACGCCGGCCAGCCAAGTGTTGATGCGGGCCTCGTCCTGGTTGGCATCCCAGGCGCTCACATGCTGGCCTTGCAGGTCTTGCCGTGAGCACCCGTGCATCTCGGCGAACGAATCGCTCATGTCGACCATGTGGCCGCTGCGGTCCACCACGTGAATGCCGTCGCCCGCCACCCGCAGCAAGGTGGTGGTGCGGCGGCTTTGCGCGTCCAGTTCTGCCACGGCATTCAGCGTGCGCCGGCCGAACCTGTACACCGCCAGCGTCGCGGCACAGCCCAGCGCCCAGGCCATGCTCGCCATCAGCCCCACGGTGCGCATCTCGCGCTTCCATTGCGCGAAGAACCTGGCGTTGTTCAGGCCGGTCTGCACCAGCAGGGGCCAGCCTGGCACCGCGCGGTAGGCGATGGTGCGGTCGACGCCGTCAAATCTCGCTCGCGGTCGGTAGGCGCCCGCCAAAGGCTGCGCCGCCACGGCGGCAGTCAGTTCGGGCGACACGTCGCGGTCGCCCACCGCGCCCACGAATGGACTGCCCGGCGTGAGCCAGGCCAGCAATTGTTGGTCCTGCATGCGCAGCGCGATCGCATCCTGGTCCGCAAGGTCGTAGCGCGCAAACAGGTTGGTGAAATGCTGCGTGTTGAGGGTGGCGTACAGCACGCCATGGAATGCGCCATCCCACACCAGCGGGCGCGCCACTGCGATGACCCAGTTGCCGGAAATCCGCGAGTGCACCGGGCCCGACACCACGGGCGCCGACGCTGTGGACGACTTGGCCTGGTGAAAAAAGTCGCGGGTGGTGAGGTCCAGAGGATGCGCCGCGTTGATGTGGTTGCCCCAGCGCACCAGCCCATTGTGGTCGGCCACGCGAAAACCCTCCACACCGGTCAGAACGCTGTGCCGGGACGCCAGCAGCTCATTGACGTGCGCGTCCTCGGCCCCCGCGCCAAAGCCCTGCCGGTGCAACTCGTCCCCAGCCATCAGCAGGGCTGCGTCCACCAGCCGCAGCTCTGCCTCGATGTTTGCGGCTGCAATGGCCACAAACTGCTCTGCCGTGGCGCGCGCCTGCAGCGCATGGTTCTTGTGCGACGACTCCAGCACCCAAGCCACCAGGGCAAACAGCACCAGCCCCAGCCCGACATTGCCCGCCACCAGAAAAGCCTTCAGCCTGCGGCGTTGTCGCTCAACGCCGGTCTCAGGCGAAGTGGGTTGGAGAGGCATGTACAGCTCGATACATTACGCCTGTCTCCCCCCTGCCCGCAACCGGATTCGCCCCGGTGCTGGTGATGGATTGCACCGAGGCATCCCCTCTGTGAGCGCGCGGATGGACGACCGTGACTGTTGCCCGCGGTGCGTGGCCGAGATGGGGCCTTGTGGGTCGCCCAGAACAAGACCGGGGCACGCCTGGGCATTGAGGTTTCCGGCGAGCTGGCGGCTGTCAACGAACGGATCAACCAACGGCCCCGCAAGGCCATCAGCACGTTTCTGATTCAGGACGAGAACGGCCAGCCGCTCAGCCAGGGGGCGCTGCGCTCACGCTGACAAGGCGCGCACGCTGGCGAAGGTGGATTTTCAGTTTCGGGACATTCGGGCGAAAGCGGCAACCGACACAGGGGACCTTGCGCACTCGCAGAAGCTGCTAGCGCACAAGAATCGGGAGATGACTGAGCACTATGTGAAAGCGCGCATTGGGGAAAGGGTGGGGCCCCTACGCAAACAAGACAACGTTCAGTCAGGAATTTCTACGTGCCACCTGGGGCGAACAGGTCGATAGTTCTCAAACTCCAGCCCCGCCTTTATAGGGGCACTGCTCAAGAAGTAGTCCAAGACTTGCTTAGCGGACTTGTAGGGCGAGGGTACTGCAAGCAACGCTTTCCACAGGGTATCAGTAGATTCGGTCCCAGAGCGCCGGTCTGCATACTTCATGTGTACGACGCGATTTCTGACCTTCTCTAGTGTCACGAAGGCCTCCCAGAGACTATCGCCCTTCGGACTTTGAAGCCCAAACACGGCAGGCAATACAACTGCTAGCTTTGTGCCCAAAGGCAACTCACGCTCAATCTCTTCTTTGCCGAGGGTTCGATGCTCCGCACCCTTTTTCCCCTCCTTTTTGTAGGTAAGCCAGGGGGGGACCATTTCATTCGCAAAACACTCCAGCGCCGTGTACGCCGTGAAAACCGCAACCACAACGTGCTCTGCGAAGTCGATTGCATCCGCATTGGATGAAAACTGAACGAACCCACGGGGTGCGTGCTCAAGTGCTTCATGAGCTAACAAAGCCTGCGCCTTGGCATATGCCAATTTGGAAGCATTGAGCATCAGCGCAGAGGCGTTTGGAATTGGAAAAGCCAACAGACGGCCATCCTTCATTCGAACGGAATCCACCATAGTCATGGTCATCGTGTCGCATGAAGAGCCATCCTCGATCATCAAATCCGAGTCGGAAGCCGCACGCACGAAATCTACCGCCTGCAAGCGCCAATCCATATCACCGGGCATGACAACCTCCACTGTTGCTGCTGAGCGCCACGCCACAACACGCACCGTGCACTGTGTCGTAAGTGCACGTCTTCGTGGACCGCAATTGTAGAAATGCGGCCCGGAATGTAGAAACGCCCCAGAACCCTTTCGGGCGCTGGGGCGCATGCTGACTGGTGGCCTGGGGCGGAATCGAACCACCGACACAAGGATTTTCAATCCTCTGCTCTACCGACTGAGCTACCGGGCCTGAGCCTCAAATTATAACCAGAAAAACAGGGCGTTCAGGAAACGAAGAAGATTTTCTTGCCTGCGACGCACGCGTCAGCTGCGCTTGCTGCGGCCGAGGTCGACCCCCAGCTGGCGCAGCTTGCGGTAAAGGTGGGTGCGCTCCAGGCCGGTTTTTTCGGCCACGCGGGTCATGGAGCCGCCTTCTCGCGCCAGGTGGAACTCGAAGTAGGCCTTTTCAAAACCGTCGCGTGCCTCGCGCAGGGGCCGGTCCAGATCGAAACCCTGGTGGGCATGCGGGCCCGTATCGGCGTGAGGCGCAGGCGCCGACACCGCTGGCAGCGATGAAAACGTGGGGTCTGCGGCCAGTGTGGCACCGGCAGAAGGCGCTGCGGAGGGCGCTGCGCTGGCCGTCGCCACCGATGCGGGCAGCGAGGATGACGCGCTGCGTGCCAAGCCCTGCTCTACCGCCTTGAGCAGCTTCTGCAGGGTGATGGGCTTTTCCAGGAACGAGAAGGCCCCGATGCGCGTGGCTTCGACGGCCGTGTCGATGGTGGCGTGGCCGCTCATCATGATCACGGGCATGGTCAAGGTGCCTGCGGTGGCCCATTCCTTGAGCAGCGAAACGCCGTCGGTGTCGGGCATCCAGATGTCGAGCAGCACCAGGTCATAGCTGTTGCCTGTGCGGGCGGCGCGGGCCTGGGTTGCGTTTTCTGCCAGGTCAACGCTGTGGCCTTCGTCGTTCAGAATTTCCGACAGCAGATCGCGAATGCCGAGCTCATCGTCGACCACCAGAATGTTTGCCATGTGTGTTGAGACGCCTAAGGAGACCTGAAGGGTACCGCAGGAGTGTTGTTATGACGCCACCGCGGGTTCAGGGGCGAATGATAACGACACTTGGGCGCCCCGCACCACGCCGTCTTCGGTGCGGTTGGACAGATCGATGCGGGCGCCGTGTTCGTCGGCGATCTTCTTGACCACGGCCAGACCGAGGCCGGTGCCCCGGGGCTTGGTGGTGACGTAGGGCTCGAACGCGCGCTGCAGGATGTGGGCCGGAAAGCCGCTCCCGCAGTCCGACACGGTGAGGCGTACACGCCGGGAGGACTCGCTCCAGCGGGTGCTGATGCGCACCGGCGGCAGGGGGTCGGGCAGGCTGGCACGCACCTGTTCCGTCGCGTCCTGCGCGTTTTGCAGCAGGTTGTGGACCACTTGCCGAAGTTGCTGTGCATCGCCGGCGATGGGGGGGCAGCGGGGGTCCAGTTCCGCTTCCACGGGCACGGTGGCGTTTTCCGCGCCGTACAGGTGCAGGACGTCGGCCACGAGTCCGTTGAGGTCGAGCGCATGCAGCTCGGCCGCAGGCAGGCGCGCGTAGTCGCGAAATTCATTGACCAGCCGCTTCATGGCATCGACCTGCTCGACGATGGTCTTCACCGATTTGGCAAGAATGGCCTGCTCGGTCGCAGGGAGCTTGCCGGCGAGCTTCATCTCCAGCCTTTCGGCCGACAGCTGGATGGGTGTGAGCGGGTTCTTGATCTCGTGCGCCAGGCGGCGCGCGACCTCTCCCCACGCCTGGGCGCGCTGGGCGGAGACGATTTCCGAGATGTCATCGAAAACCAACAGGCGTGAAGCATCGGGCAGCTCGGCACCGCGCGCCACGAGGCTGGTAGCGTGCTGGCCCACGCCCGCAGAAGAAGCATGCAGCTCGAACGGCTGCTGCCAGTGGTCCAGCCCGTGCCGCTCGTTGTCGGCCAGAAAGGTGTCGAAGTGCTTTTGCACCGCCAACGCAAAGTCCGCCAGCCCCGGCACATCGGACAGCGGCCGAGCGTCATAGGCCGCCATGGGCGCGCGCAGGATGCGGGTGGCACCGGGGTTGGAGGACCGGATCACGCCCTGCGCGTCCAGCACGATGACGCCTGCCGTCAGGTTGTCCAGGATGGTCTGCAGGTTGGCCCGGGCGGCGTCGACCTCCACCATGCTCTTTTCCACGGCCTGGCGGGCGTCGGCCAGCTGCTGGGTCATCAGGGCGAACGAGCGGGTGAGCCCGCCCATTTCGTCCTTCCCCTGCAGCGCAGCCTTGGGGCTGAGGTTGCCGGCAGCCACTTCGCGCACGCCTTCGGCCAGCACCAGCAGGGGCCGTGCCAGCTGATTGCCCAGCAGGACGGCCAGCAAGACGGCACCAAACACCGACAGGAACAGGCTGAGCGTGAGTGTGCCCACATACATCCGCCGCAGGCCGCCGCGCGCCAGGGCGCGCTCCTGATACTCGCGGTTGGCCTCCTGGACGGCAATGGCGTTGGCCACCAGTGCGGGCGGCAGCGGCAGGGTGGCCTGCAGATAGCGCGGCTCAACCAGCAAGCCCACCGCCGGGCTGCTGACCAGTGCCAGCACTTTCACGCGCGCGTTCTGCGCGGCGGCAGGGTCGGAGACATCGTCCAGACCCTCGATCTGCGCGGTGGCGCGCTGCTGGCGCACGGTGCGCAGCTGGGTCACGCTGGGCCTCTCGGGGTTCAGGTTGAAGCGGGACTGGCCAGCGCTGGCCACCGCCTGGCCGCCGGCGTTCCACAGCACCACGTCGGTGGCGCCCAGTTGGTCGCGGATGCGCTCCAGCACCAGGCCGGCCGCCGCGTCCGGCACCTGCGCCACCTGCGCGCTGGCGTTGCGGGCTTTGGAAGCCATGTCGGCGGCCAGCGCATCCAGCGAGACACGCGCCAGATTGACACCGGCCGAAAGCGCGCCTTCCACCTTCACGTCAAACCAGCTTTCGATGGAACGCGTGACGAACTGGTAGGACACGAAATAGATCAGCAAACCCGGCACCAACCCCACCAGGCCGAAGATGGCAGCCAGCTTGACGAGCAGGCGGCTGCCGAACCTGCCTTTGCGCAGCCGCACGGCCAGGCGCACCGCAATCCACACCAGCACGGCCAGCAGCAGCAGGGCCACCAGCACGTTCACGCCAAACAGCCAGGCGTAGTTGCGCTCGTACAGCGCGCGGTTGTTGGTGGCCAGTGTCAGCAGGAACAGCAGCACCAGCCCGATGGCCGACATGATGGCGGCGCCCACCCCCACGGCCCAGCGAACCGCCCGAGATTGCCGCATCGCGGCGTGCGCCGTGGCGGATGCAGCAGTTGCCGCAGAAGGAGCAGGTGCTGCGGGGGCGGTGCCGTGGGGCGCGCCCCCCCCTTCTAAGGTGTCGCGCCCATTCACTTGAGGGGCTCCCCGCCCAGGCGCTGGGTGCGTGAGACGAGCAGATTCCAGCCAGAACGCCCCACGGCTCCGATCTGGAAGGGCCGCGGAAGCTGGGACATGTCCAGGCGAAAGCGGAAGTTGACCGTGTGCATCGCGTCTGCCTCTATCGCATCGCTATCTGCGATCTTCCAGCGCGAAATGCGCTGAATGGCACCCAAAGCCTCATCGATATCATCAAAATTCTGACCCAGCGACACCCCCAGGCCACTGTTGGCAAAGGGTGTGGATGAGACGTTGAGCCGCCAGCGGCGGGTCAGCGGCTGGTAGCTGAGTCGGAGATAGCGTGTGGTGCTCGCCACCTGACGGTCCGACCAGTACCAGCGGTCCCGCAGCACCTGGGCTTCGGCCACGAAGAACATGGGGATGCCCTTGTACAGCGCGTCTTCTGCAAGCGCCGGCAAGGTGAATTGCATGGTGGTGCTGAGATACAGGCCGTCCTCGGAAGGGCTCAGGCGCAACTCGCCGACTTCAGGTGGCGCTGCCTCGGCCGCACCGGCCGGCGGCGCCCACAGGATCAGGATCGCGCTGAGCCACGCGGCGAATAGGAGCCAGAGCGCCCCCGGATGAGCCCCAAACGGCTCATTGCAGCGATTTTTGCAACAGTGCGTAAAAGAACCCGTCGTGCTCACCCGTCAGATTGTCCCGGACAGTCCCCGGCTTGTCCGCCTCACCGGGAATTAAATGCCCGGGAGAAGGCAGCAATTGCGCATCACTGTTGTGCGCAAGAAACGATTGCACCTGCGCATCGCCCTCGGCACGGAACACCGAACAGGTGCAGTACAACAGCCGCCCGCCGGGCTGCAGCAACGGCCACAACGCAGCCAGCAGCCGCGCCTGCTGGCCCGCCAACTGGGCGATGTCCGACTCGCGCCGCAGCCAGCGCACGTCCGGGTGGCGGCGCACGATGCCGGACGCAGTGCACGGCGCGTCGAGCAGGATCGCATCAAAAAGACGGCCGCCACACTGCTGGGCCCACCAGTCCTGCGTTTGGGCGGCGTCCGCCACGATCACCTGTGCGCTCAGGCCGAGGCGCTGCAGCGTGTCGCCAATGCGGGCCGCGCGGTTTGGGTCGACTTCCAGCGCCGTCACCTCCAGCGGTGCGCCCGCGCCAGCGAATTCCAGCAAGTGCGCTGTCTTGCCGCCCGGGGCGGCGCAGGCATCCAGCACACGCAACGGTCGGCTCAGGTCCAGTCCCTGCAGCAGCAAGGGTGCGGCCTGCTGGGCGGCGGCGTCCTGCACGGACACCCAGCCCGCTGCAAACCCCGGCAGGCTGTCGACCGGCACGGCCTGCTGCAGCACCAGTCCCACATCACCGATCGGCAATGCTTCTAAATTTATAGCATTCAGCGCTTGCTGGTAAAGCGCTTGGGTCGTTTTTTGTGCATTTATTCGCAGTGTCATTGGCGCCTGGGAGTTGTTGGCGCGCAGCACGCGCTCCCAATGCTCGGGATGGTCCTTGCGCAGTCGCGTGATCCACCAGGCGGGGTGGTTCCAGCGCGCGACCGGGTCGGTGTCGCTGCGGGCAACCAGCGCTTCGCGTTCACGCAAAAAACGGCGCAGGCAGGCGTTGATGAACGACGACTGCTGGCGGGTGGGGGGATGTTTCTTGGCGGCCTCTACCGCCTGGTTCACCAGCGTGAACGGCTCGTAGGGCGCGTCGTCGGGGTTCCAGCACAGGGCCAATGCCGTGCACAGCAGCGCATCTGCCGCCGGTGGCGGGGCGCGCTGCACCAGGCAGCGGCTCAGCGCCTGGGCGCGGCCCGCATGGCGCAATGCCTGAAACAGCAGTGCCTGCACGCCCGGCCGCAGCGGCGCGGGCACCGCGGCCAGCGCCGCCGTGCCCGACTGCCCGCCACGAATGGCCTGCAGGGCACCGCTCACGCCGATGAGCAACTGCCAAAGGGCTGGCGATGCCGCAGCGTGCGCGGAGCTGTCGGGCGCGCGTTCGCCCGGCGCGGACGTGCGCGGCGAACTGGTGGCACGTGGACGCGGTGTGGGTTTCGGGTGTGCGCTCTGTCGCGGTGCACCGTTGGGTGCGGGGGGCCGGGAATTCGAACTCATTGCAAGACCTCCAGCGCGCGGGCGGGCCGAAAGCCAAACACCCGGGCCAGCACATTGGCCGGGAACTGCGCGACAGCGGCGTTGTACTGACCCACGGCATCGTTGAACACGCGGGCGGCCTGCTCGTTCTGCTGCACATGCTCGTCCCAGCGGGTCTGCCACACGCCTTGCGGCGGGGGCGCATCGGTCAGGACGCTCGCGGGGTTACGGCCGGCACTTTGCCAGGTGTCGCGCAACACGCGGCGTGCTGCCGTCAGGGCCGCCACCGCATCCACCGACAGCGGGCGGGCTCGTGCCACGGCCAGGCATGCGCTGAGCTGCGTTGTGGCGCCCTGCAATGCCGCCAGCTCCGCGTCGGTGCCATCCGCCTGCATGCCGCGCTGCACGGCATGGGCGGCGCTGAATTCGCCCAGCAGTGCCACCAAGCGCACCATGTGCGCGTCAAAGCTGCCAAACGACTGCACCACGGCCGAGCGCAGGCGCATGAGCCGGTTGTAGGCGCCGAGCGCCCAGAACAGCACGATGGCGAATGCCATCCAGAAAAGGGGCGATGACCACATGACATGCCGCCGTGGAGCGTGCAGCGCCACGGGCTGAAGAGTTGCACAAGAGCACAGGGACCGAATCGAAAGACAAATCGCGTTCGTTCCATAAAAAAGCGCCCCCGCCTGTCCGGGGACAGGGCGGGGGCGCCAGGGTGCGGAGCATTGCTGCCCGTCGGTGGCTCAGTCGGCAGCTGTGCCGGCGGCGTCCGCACCGGCCGCGACTTCCGCCGCGTCGGTCTGCGCATTCATCTCAGCCGCTTCGGCTTCGGCGATGGCGCGGCGCTCGGCGTCGTCCATGGCGTCCTTGGCCTTGCGTGCCTGGTGGTAAGCCAGACCCGTACCAGCGGGGATCAGGCGACCCACGATGACGTTTTCCTTCAGGCCGCGCAGCTCGTCGCGCTTGCCCATGATGGCCGCCTCGGTGAGCACGCGGGTCGTTTCCTGGAACGACGCGGCCGAGATGAACGAGTCGGTCGACAGCGAGGCCTTCGTGATACCCAGCAGCAGGTTGCTGTAGGTCGCGGGGATCTTGCCCTCGGCCTGCAGTGCCTCGTTGGTGTTGAGGATCTCGGAGCGCTCGACCTGCTCGCCGGCAATGTAGTTCGACTCGCCGACGTTCTCGACCACCACACGGCGCAGCATCTGGCGAACGATCACCTCGATGTGCTTGTCGTTGATCTTCACGCCCTGCAAGCGATACACGTCCTGCACTTCGTCGACGATGTAGCGCGAGAGTTCTTCGATGCCCAAGAGGCGCAGGATGTCTTGCGGATCGGCGGGGCCGTCCACAATCGATTCGCCCTTGTTCACCACCTGGCCTTCGTGCACCAGGATGTTCTTTTCCTTGGGCACGAGTTCTTCGAACACATGGCCTTCGGGGTCGGTGATCTGCAGGCGGACCTTGCCCTTGGTTTCCTTGCCGAACGACACGGTGCCGGTCATTTCGGCCAGCGTGCCCTTGTCCTTCGGCGTGCGGGCTTCGAACAGCTCGGCCACGCGGGGCAGACCGCCGGTAATGTCGCGGGTCTTCTGGCCTTCGACCGGAATGCGCGCTAGCACTTCGCCGGGGCCCACGTCCTGGCCGTCGCGCACCTGGATCAGAGCGCCCACCTGGAAGCCGATGGTCACCGAGTGGTCGGTGCCAGGGATCTTCACTTCGTTGCCCTGGGCGTCGATCAGCTTCACCTGCGGGCGCACGACCTTGGCAGCGCCGCGGCGCTTGGGGTCGATCACCACCAGCGTGGACAGACCGGTCACATCGTCCACCTGCTTGGCAACAGTGAGGCCTTCTTCGACGTTCTCGAACTTGGTCTGACCGGCGAACTCGGTAATGATGGGGCGCGTCAGCGGATCCCAGTTGGCCAGAATGGTGCCAGCCTTGATCTGCTGGTCGGCCTTCACCGTCAGCGTGGCGCCGTAAGGCACCTTGTGGCGTTCGCGCTCGCGGCCGTGCTCGTCATGAATGATGATTTCGCCGGAACGCGCAATCACCACCAACTCGCCCTTGGTGTTGCTCACGTAGCGCATCGTGGCGTTGAAGCCGATCACGCCGTTGGACTTGGCTTCCACGCTGGAGGCGATGGCAGCGCGCGAAGCGGCACCACCGATGTGGAAGGTCCGCATGGTCAGCTGCGTGCCGGGTTCGCCGATGGACTGCGCTGCGATCACACCCACGGCTTCGCCGAGGTTGATCAGGCCGCCGCGGCCCAGGTCGCGGCCATAGCACTTGGCGCACAGGCCGTAGCGGGTCTCGCAGGTCAGCGCAGTGCGCACCTTGACCTCGTCCACGCCGGCAGCTTCCAGCTCTTCGATCAGATCTTCTTCCAGCATGACGCCGGCAGGCACCAGCACCTTGCGGGTTTCCGGGTGCAGCACGTCCTCGGCAGCGGTGCGGCCGAGCACACGGTCGCGCAGCGACTCGATCACTTCACCACCTTCGACGATGGCGCGCATCAGCGAACCGTTGGCGGTTTCGCAGTCTTCCTCGGTCACGACCAGATCCTGCGTCACGTCCACCAGACGGCGCGTCAGGTAACCGGAGTTGGCGGTCTTCAGCGCCGTGTCGGCCAGACCCTTACGGGCACCGTGGGTGGAGATGAAGTACTCCAGCACGTTCAGGCCTTCGCGGAAGTTCGCGGTAATGGGGGTCTCGATGATCGAGCCGTCTGGCTTGGCCATCAGACCCCGCATGCCGGCCACCTGACGGATCTGGGCGGCAGAGCCGCGGGCACCGGAGTCGGCCATCATGTAGATGGAGTTGAAGGACTCCTGATCCACTTCCTTGCCATGGCGGTCGGTGACCTTCTGCTTGGACAGCTGGGCCATCATCACCTTGGACACTTCGTCGCCGGCCTTGCCCCAGATGTCCACCACCTTGTTGTAGCGCTCGCCCGAGGTAACCAGACCGGACACGTACTGCTGCTCGATCTCCTTCACTTCCTTCTCGGAGCGCTCGATGATGCCGACCTTCTGCGGTGGCACCAGCATGTCGTCGATGGCGATGGAGATGCCGGCGCGCGTGGCCAGACGGAAGCCGTTTTGCAGCAGCTTGTCGGCGAACACCACCGTTTCCTTCAGACCGCATTTGCGGAAGGACACGTTGATCAGGCGCGAGATTTCCTTCTTCTTGAGCGCCTTGTTCATGTTGGCGAACGGCAGGCCCTTGGGCAGGATCTCGGACAGCAGCGCGCGGCCCACGGTGGTTTCCACCAGCGAGGTCGAGGGCACGAATTCGCCCGTGGCCTTGTCCTTGGTCCACTCGGTCATGCGCACGGTGATCTTGGCGGCCAGCTCGACTTCGCCGGCGTCCAGGGCACGCTGCACTTCACCGGTGTCGGCAAACACCAGGCCTTCGCCCTTGCCGTTGATGCGGTCACGGGTGGCGTAGTACAGGCCCAGCACCACGTCCTGCGAAGGCACGATGGAGGGTTCGCCCGAAGCGGGGAACAGCACGTTGTTGGAGGCCAGCATCAGCGTGCGGGCTTCCATCTGTGCTTCCACCGACAGCGGCACGTGCACAGCCATCTGGTCACCGTCGAAGTCGGCGTTGAAGGCCGCGCAGACGAGGGGGTGCAGCTGGATGGCCTTGCCTTCGATCAGGATGGGCTCAAAGGCCTGGATACCCAGACGGTGCAGCGTAGGCGCACGGTTGAGCATCACCGGGTGTTCCTTGATGACCTCTTCCAGGATGTCCCACACCACCGGCGTACCGGATTCGACTTCCTTCTTCGCGGCCTTGATCGTCGTCGCGATGCCCATGGCTTCGAGGCGCGAGAAGATGAAGGGCTTGAACAGCTCCAGCGCCATCAGCTTGGGCAGACCGCACTGGTGCAGCTTGAGCGTTGGGCCCACGGTAATCACGGAACGACCCGAGTAGTCCACGCGCTTGCCCAGCAGGTTCTGGCGGAAGCGGCCCGACTTGCCCTTGATCATGTCGGCCAGCGACTTCAGGGCACGCTTGTTGGCGCCCGTCATGGCCTTGCCACGGCGGCCGTTGTCCAGCAGCGAGTCCACCGCCTCCTGCAACATGCGCTTTTCGTTGCGCGCGATGATCTCAGGGGCCTTCAGCTCCAGCAGGCGGCGCAGGCGCGAATTGCGGTTGATGACGCGGCGGTACAGGTCGTTCAGGTCGGACGTGGCGAAGCGGCCACCGTCCAGTGGCACCAGCGGACGCAGGTCCGGAGGCAGCACGGGCAGCACGTCCAGCACCATCCACTCGGGCTTGATGCCGGACTTCTTGAACGCTTCGAGCACCTTGAGGCGCTTGGCGTTCTTCTTGACCTTGACCTCGGAGCCGGTCAGGTCGCCGCGCAGCTTCTCGATCGACAGGTCGATGTCGATGGATTCGAGCAGGTCCTTGATGCCCTCGGCGCCCATCTTGGCGATGAACTCGTCGCCGTATTCCTTGCGCTTGGCGTCATAGTCGTCCTCGGACATGATGCTGAACTTCTTCAGCGGGGTCATGCCGGGGTCGGTCACCACGTAGGCTTCGAAATACAGCACGCGCTCGATGTCGCGCAGCGTCATGTCCAGCACCAGGCCCAGACGCGACGGCAGCGACTTCAGGAACCAGATGTGGGCGCAGGGCGCGGCCAGATCGATGTGGCCCATGCGCTCGCGGCGCACCTTGGTCTGTGTGACTTCAACGCCGCACTTCTCGCAGATCACGCCGCGGTGCTTGAGGCGCTTGTACTTGCCGCACAGGCACTCGTAGTCCTTGATGGGGCCGAAGATCTTGGCGCAGAACAGGCCGTCGCGCTCGGGCTTGAACGTGCGGTAGTTGATGGTCTCGGGCTTCTTCACTTCGCCGAAAGACCACGAGCGGATCTTCTCGGGCGAAGCCATGCCGATCTTGATGGCATCGAAATGCTCATCCGGCGTGAATTGCTTGAACAGGTCGAGTAGCGATTTCATAGTGACTCTTTCCTTTTCTGCTTAGGAGCGTTCCAGCTCGATGTCCAGGCCCAGCGAACGGATTTCCTTGACCAGCACGTTGAACGATTCCGGCATGCCGGCCTCGATGGCGTGTTCGCCCTTGACGATGGATTCGTACACCTTGGTACGGCCCACCACGTCGTCGGACTTCACGGTCAGCATTTCTTGCAGCACATAGGCGGCGCCGTACGCTTCCAGCGCCCACACTTCCATTTCCCCGAAACGCTGGCCACCGAACTGGGCCTTGCCGCCCAGCGGCTGCTGCGTGACGAGCGAGTAAGGACCTGTGGAGCGCGCGTGCATCTTGTCGTCCACCAGATGGTGCAGCTTCAGGTAGTGCATGTAGCCGATGGTCGTGGGGCGCTCGAAACGCTCGCCCGTGCGGCCGTCGTACAGGTAGGCCTGCGTGCGCGACTCGGTCAGGCCCTTGCGGTCCTTGATGTCGTCGGGGTACGCCAGCTTCAGCATGTCCTTGATTTCTTCTTCCGAAGCACCATCGAACACCGGGGTGGCATAGGGCACGCCCGTGGAGAGGTTGGCGGCCATGGACAGCAGGTCTTCATCGCTCAGCTGCGACAGGTCCTCGGTGCGGCCACGGGAGTTGTAGACCTCTTCCAGGAACTTGCGCACTTCAGCCGCCTTGGCCTGCTCGCGCAGCATGTCGCCGATGCGCTGGCCGATGCCCTTGCCGGCCCAGCCCAGGTGGACTTCCAGCACCTGGCCGATGTTCATCCGCGAAGGCACGCCCAGCGGGTTCAGAACGATGTCGGCAGGCGTGCCGTCGGCCATGTAGGGCATGTCTTCGACCGGAACGATCTTGGAGACCACACCCTTGTTACCGTGGCGGCCGGCCATCTTGTCACCAGGCTGCAGACGGCGCTTGACGGCCAGGTACACCTTGACCATCTTGAGCACGCCCGCTGGCAGCTCGTCGCCTTGCGTAAGCTTCTTGCGCTTTTCTTCAAAGGCCAGGTCGAAGCTGTGGCGCGTCTGCTCCAGCGCGTTCTTGATGGATTCGAGCTGGGTGGCCACTTCGTCTTCGGCAGGACGGATGTCGAACCAGTGGAATTTCTCCACCGACGACAGGTACGCCTTGTCGAGCTTGGTGCCCTTGGCCAGCTTTTGCGGGCCACCATTGGCCACGCGGCCGGTCAGCAGCTTTTCGATACGGTCGAACGCGTCGGCTTCCACGATGCGCAGCTGGTCGTTCAGGTCCAGACGGAAGCGCTTGAGTTCATCGTCGATGATCTGCTGGGCGCGCTTGTCGCGCTGGATGCCTTCGCGGGTGAACACCTGCACGTCGATCACAGTGCCCGACGAGCCCTGGTCCACGCGCAGCGAGGTGTCCTTCACATCCGAAGCCTTCTCACCGAAGATGGCGCGCAGCAGCTTCTCTTCAGGGGTGAGCGTGGTTTCACCCTTGGGCGTGACCTTGCCGACCAGCGTGTCGCCGGGCTGCACTTCGGCGCCCACATAGATGATGCCGGACTCGTCCAGACGGTTCAGCTGCTGTTCCGACAGGTTCGGAATGTCGCGCGTGATTTCTTCGGCGCCCAGCTTGGTATCACGGGCCATCACCACCAGTTCCTCGATGTGGATCGAGGTGTAGCGGTCTTCGGCCACCACGCGTTCGGAGATCAGGATCGAGTCTTCGAAGTTGTAGCCGTTCCAGGGCATGAAGGCGATCAGCATGTTCTGGCCAATGGCGATTTCGCCAAAGTCCGTCGATGCGCCGTCGGCGATCACGTCACCCTTCACCAGCTTGTCGCCCTTTTGGACGATGGGGCGCTGGTGGATGTTGGTGTTCTGGTTGGAGCGCTGGTACTTGATGAGGTTGTAGATGTCCACACCCACTTCACCGGCCACGGCTTCGGCGTCGTTCACGCGCACCACGATGCGGGTCGCGTCGACGTAGTCCACCACACCGCCACGGTTGGCCGTGACCACGGTGCCGGAGTCGACGGCGGCCACACGCTCGATGCCCGTGCCCACCAAGGGCTTCTCGGGGCGCAGCACGGGCACGGCTTGGCGCGACATGTTGGCGCCCATCAGCGCGCGGTTCGCGTCATCGTGCTCCAGGAATGGCACGAGCGATGCAGCCACCGACACGATCTGCGCAGGCGACACGTCCATGTACTGCACGCGGTCTGCGCCGCACAGGATGGATTCACCCTTTTCACGGGCAGACACCAGCTCGCCCGTCAGGCGGCCATCCTTGTCGAGCACGGCATTGGCCTGGGCGATCACATACTTGCCTTCTTCGATGGCCGAGAGGTAGTCGATGTCGTTGGTCACCTGGCCGTCCACCACGCGGCGGTACGGGGTTTCGATGAAACCGTACTCGTTCAAACGCGCGTACAGCGCCAGCGAGTTGATCAGACCGATGTTCGGGCCTTCAGGCGTTTCGATAGGGCAGACGCGGCCATAGTGGGTCACGTGCACGTCGCGCACTTCGAAGCCGGCACGTTCGCGGGTCAGACCGCCTGGGCCCAGGGCCGACACGCGGCGCTTGTGGGTGATTTCGGCCAGCGGGTTGGTCTGGTCCATGAACTGCGACAGCTGCGACGCACCGAAGAATTCCTTCAGGGCGGCCGAGATCGGCTTGCTGTTGATCAGATCGTGCGGCATCAGCGGCTCTTGCTCGGCCTGGCCCAAACGCTCCTTCACGGCCTTTTCGATACGTGCGAGACCGGTGCGGTACTGGTTCTCGGCCAGTTCGCCCACGCAGCGCACGCGGCGATTGCCCAAGTGGTCGATGTCATCGACTTCGCCGTTGCCGTTGCGCAGGTCCACCAGGATCTTGACCACAGCCAGGATGTCTTCGTTGGACAGCACCATGGGGCCGGTGGATTCGTCGCGGCCGATCTTGGCGTTGAACTTCATGCGGCCCACGCGCGACAGATCGTACGTGTCGGGGTTGTAGAACAGGCGCTGGAACAGGGCCTGCACAGCGTCTTCCGTCGGCGGCTCGCCGGGGCGCATCATGCGGTAGATGGCCACGCGCGCGGCAAACTCGTCCACGGTCTCGTCGATGCGCAGGGTCTGCGAGATGTAGGCGCCCTGGTCGAGTTCGTTGGTGTAGATGACCTGCAGGTCTTGCACACCGGCGGAACGCAGCTTCTTGAGCAGCGCTTCGGTCAGTTCTTCGTTGGCCTTGGCAACGATTTCGCCGGTATCGGCGTCGACGATGTTCTTGGCGACCACACGGCCGATCAGGAAATCTTCGGGCACGCTGATGTGCGTGGTGCCGGACTGCTCCAGTTCGCGCGTGTGGCGGGCGGTGATGCGCTTGTCCTTGGCAACGACGACCTTGCCCGACTTGTCGGTGATGTCGAAACGTGCCACTTCACCCTTCAGGCGCTCGGGCACGAATTCCATCTGCGCGCCGCTGTCCATCAGGCGGAAGTTGTCGTTGACGAAGAAGTTCGCCAGGATCGACTCCGGATTCAGGCCGATGGCCTTCAGCAGAATGGTGACCGGCATCTTGCGGCGACGGTCCACACGGAAGTACAGGATGTCCTTAGGGTCGAATTCGAAGTCGAGCCAGGAGCCGCGGTAAGGAATGATGCGGGCCGAGAAGAGCAGCTTGCCCGAACTATGGGTCTTGCCCTTGTCGTGCTCGAAGAACACGCCTGGCGAGCGGTGCAGCTGCGAGACGATCACGCGCTCGGTGCCGTTGATGATGAACGAGCCCTTGTCGGTCATGAGGGGCACTTCGCCCATGTAGACCTCTTGCTCCTTCACTTCCTTGACGACCTTGGACTGCGAAGTGGATGACTCGCGGTCATAGATGATCAGCTGCACCTTGGCGCGCACGGCCGAGGCGAAGGTGAGGCCACGGGTCTGGCACTCACGCACGTCGAACGCAGGCTTGGCCAGGTTGTACTCAATGAACTTCATCTCCACAAAACCGTTGTGGGAGACGATGGGGAACGCGGCGTCGAACGCAGCCTGAAGGCCTTCGATGGTTCTTTTCTGGGGTGCTTTATCTGCCTGCAGGAAAGCGGTGTAAGCATCCTTCTGCATCTGCAGCAGATAAGGAACTTCGAGCACGCTGTCGCGGGTGCCGAAACTTTTGCGGATTCGCTTGCGTTCGGTATAGGAATAGGCCATGAGATCTCCGGGCAAAGACATGGAATGCGGTCTTCGACGACTGCCCCCGCAAGAAGCGCGTTTCTTGCGGGCTTGGCGGTTGGCCACTACCAACCATGGCGGACGGTGATGCGTTGCACATCACCCGAACCAAGGCATCTTCTGCTGTCGGGTTGGACAGAAGACACTTGAAAATCGAGAGGACTTTCAGGTGTACTCTGAAAGCGCCAAAGGCTGGAGGCCCTTTGGGAGCCTCCAGCCCTTGCGCAAAGCCGAATTACTTGAGTTCGGCCTTGGCGCCAGCTTCCACCAGCTTCTTGACGGCTGCTTCGGCGTCGGCCTTGGCAATGCCTTCCTTGACGTTCTTGGGAGCGCCGTCCACCAGATCCTTGGCTTCCTTGAGGCCCAGGCCGGTGATTTCGCGCACTGCCTTGATGACGGACACCTTGTTGGCGCCAGCATCGGTCAGCACCACGTTGAATTCCGTCTTTTCTTCAGCAGCTGCAGCAGCGCCACCGCCGCCGCCGGCAGCAGGAGCGGCCATGGCTGCAGCGCTCACGCCAAACTTCTCTTCAATGGCCTTCACCAGGTCATTGAGTTCCAGGACCGTCATGCTGTCCAGAGCGGTCAAGAATGCGTCTTTATCGAATGCCATTTTGATTTCCTAACAATTGGTTCAGAGGGGGGACGTCCGCAAAACTGCCTCAGGCAGCTGCAGGTTCGCCTTCGCCTTTTTTGGCCGCCAGGGCACCCAGCACCACGGCGGTACGGGACATTGGCGACATCAGCAAGCCACACAGCTGGGCCAGCAGCACTTCCTTGGAAGGGATGTTGGCCAGTTGCTTCACGCCGTTCACGTCCAGGGCCTTGCCACCGAAAGCGCCACCGCGAATCACCAACTTGTCGTTGGTCTTCGCGAAATCGGCCACCACCTTGGCGGCGGCCACAGCGTCTTCGGAGAAGCCGTAGATCAGAGGACCGGTCATCTGGTCGGCCACCACGTCAAACTGGCTGCCAGCCACAGCACGGCGGGCCAGGGTGTTCTTCAGAACACTCAGGCTCACGCCCTTGCTGCGGGCGTCAACGCGCAGTTTGGTCATGTCGGCGACCGTGATGCCGCGGTATTCCGCGATCACAAGCGTTTGAGCTTTTGCGGCGAGGCTGGTCACTTCATTGATGACCGCTTCTTTCTCACTGCGATTAAGACTCAAGGTCTACTCCTTAAAATGCGCACTCGGCGATGGCCTCGTGCGCGCTCTTGTTGCAGCGACCAACTGTTTGAGGAAAATTTTCCATCTGCAGCGGGATCGCCATCTGCGTTGGCACCCAACCCGGGTTTATGCGCGACCGACTCGCACACCAACGGTCTTGGATGGCCCGGGGTAGCGCAAGCAGCCCCGGCCCACCACATCAGGCCCACCCGAAGGGAAGCCCGAAGATTTCTTGCAATTACGCCGAGATGGATTGCGTGTCCACGCGGACACCCAGGCCCATCGTGGAGGACACAGCCACCTTGCGCAGGTACAGGCCCTTGCTGGTCGCAGGCTTGGCCTTGTTCAGGGCTTCGATCAGCGCAGCCAGGTTGCCTTGCAGCTTCTCGTTGTCGAACGAACGGCGACCGATCGTGCTGTGCACGATACCGGCCTTGTCCACGCGGAACTGCACTTGACCCGCCTTGGCGTTCTTCACAGCCGTAGCGACGTCAGGCGTTACGGTGCCCACCTTGGGGTTGGGCATCAGGCCGCGCGGGCCCAGGATCTGGCCCAGCGTACCGACGACGCGCATCGCGTCAGGGGCGGCGATCACCACGTCGAAAGGCATGTCACCGGCCTTGACCTGTGCGGCCAGGTCGTCCATGCCCACCACGTCGGCGCCGGCAGCCTTGGCTTCTTCGGCCTTGGCGCCTTGGGCGAACACGGCCACGCGGGTCGTCTTGCCAGTACCGTTGGGCAGCACCACGGCGCCACGAACCACCTGGTCGGACTTCTTGGCATCGATGCCCAGTTGAACGGCCACGTCGATGGATTCGTCGAACTTGGCCGTAGCGGCTTCCTTCACGATCGCCACCGCGTCGGCGAATGCGTACAGCTTGGTGCTGTCAACCTTGCCTTGCAGGGCTTTTTGCTTCTTGGTCAGCTTGGCCATCTTACAAACCCTCCACCGTCACACCCATCGAGCGGGCGGAGCCAGCCAGCGTGCGCACAGCGGCGTCGACGTTGGCAGCGTTCATGTCCTTCAGCTTGGTTTTGGCGATTTCTTCGAGCTGTTCGCGCGTGATCTTGCCGACCTTTGTCTTGAGAGCGTTCGAGGAACCCTTCTCGAGCTTGATGGCCTTCTTGATCAGGGTCGTCGCGGGCGGCGTCTTGATGATGAAGGTAAAGCTCTTGTCTGCAAAAGCCGTGATGACCACGGGCAGTGGCAGGCCTGGCTCGACACCTTGGGTCTGCGCATTGAATGCCTTGCAGAACTCCATGATGTTGAGGCCACGCTGGCCCAGTGCAGGACCGATGGGTGGGGATGGGTTGGCCTTACCAGCTGGAACTTGCAGCTTGATGAAGCCGACGATTTTCTTCGCCATGCTTTACTCCTTGCGGGTGATGACGCCCAGGCCTTGCGGCTTGAGCTCCCCGGGGTTAACGACTCACAACACTTTCATCCGCACCGAGCCGAAAGGTGCGGCATCCAAAAATGAATGGCAGGCTCAGGTCTTCTCGACCTGGCCAAACTCGAGCTCCACCGGGGTGGAACGGCCGAAGATCATGACGGACACCCGTACACGGCTCTTCTCGTAGTTCACCTCTTCGACGGAACCGTTGAAGTCTGTAAAAGGGCCTTCCTTGACACGAACCAGCTCGCCCACCATGAACTCGATCTTGTGGCGCGGCTTGTCCGTGCCTTCCTGCATCTGGCTGACGATCTTCTGCACTTCGTCTTCCGAGATGGGGGCGGGACGGTTCTTGGCACCGCCCACAAAACCCGTGACCTTGTTGGTGTGCTTCACCAAGTGCCAAGTGTCGTCGTCCATGACCATTTCGACGAAGACATAACCAGGGAACAGGCGGCGCTCGGTGGTCTTGCGCTGGCCGTTCTTCATCTCCACGACCTCTTCGGTCGGCACGAGAATGCGGCCGAACTTGTCCTGCATGCCGGAGCGGCTGATGCGCTCCTGGATGTTGCGCTCGACCGCCTTCTCCATGCCTGAGTAGGCATGGACGATGTACCAGCGCAGATCAGGATTGGCCGACGCAGAAGCGCCCGCAGGAGCCTCGGCTCCGTTGATATCTGCTGTGGTTGTCATCATTTTCTCCAACCCAGAATCAGGTCATACAAAACCCATTCCAGTGTTTTATCGGTAAACCACAAAAACAACGCCATGACCACCACAAAGGCAAACACATAGGCCGTCATCTGCAGCGTTTCCTTGCGGGTGGGCCAGACGACCTTCTTCACCTCACGCCATGCATCCTTGGCAAACGCCACAAACTGGCGCCCCGATTCCGAGACAAGGAACACACCTGCCGCTGCCAGCAATCCGACAACGAGCACAGCCCATTGCACATAGACACCCTGCTTCGCCAACAGATAAAAACCTGCGACCGATGCAATGACCAGGGCCACCACCGCAGCGAGCTTCGCCTTGTCCGCGCCCGTATTGACTGTTTCGACCTGTGAGGTGGCCATTTTTGAGTAGTTCCTGCTTGCAATTCACGGCGCCGCTTAAGACACCGAAGCCCGCCAGGGTCTGGCGGGCTTTTTGGAGGCCACTTTCAAGTGGCAGGGGCAGTAGGAATCGAACCTACAACCTTCGGTTTTGGAGACCGACGCTCTGCCAATTGAGCTATACCCCTACAACGATCAATTAAGCAATGATCTTGGCCACGACGCCAGCGCCCACGGTGCGGCCGCCTTCGCGGATAGCGAAGCGCAGACCTTCTTCCATGGCGATGGGGTTGATCAGCTTCACGGTGATCGACACGTTGTCGCCAGGCATGA
>NZ_JBMIRS010000069.1:0-8698 GCF_049198005.1 Paracidovorax sp. MALMAid1276
GAAGCTCGCGCAGCGCTTCGACAGGCTCAGCGTGAACGGATTGGGGGGATTCAGATCTTTCACAGATTCGCTCATCCGCTCATCCGCCGGTCGACTGTTCGACTGTTCGACTGTTCGACTGGACCACTGGTCCACTGGTCCACTGACTGGTCCACTGGTCCAAGGATAGACGGATCCACGAGGTCACGGCTTCACAACTTCACGGGTGAACAGGTCCACGCCTTGCCCGCCACGCACCTGCAGCGCAGCCGGCGCGCCTGCCCATGCATCACAGCTGCGAGCGCAGCACCCGGGTCATCCACTCCGCCGCACGCTCGCGCAGCGGCCGGTTCTGCCAGTCTTCGTAAGTCACTTCGCGCGAGTGGCGCAGGTCGTCCTCGAACACGGCGGTCTGCTGCTCGGCAAACGCGCGGTCGTACACGTTGAGGTTGGCTTCGTCGTTCAGGCGGAACGAGCGGTTGTCGAAGTTGGTGGAGCCCACGGACACCAGCATGCCGTCCACGATCATCACCTTGCAGTGGTACATGGTGGGCTGGTATTCGTAGATGCGCGCACCGGCCTGCAGCAGCTCGCCCCAGGTGGCGCGGGATGCGGCCTTGACGGTCTCGGTGTCGGTGTATTCGCCGGGCGTGATGATGCGCAGCCGCACGCCGCGCGCCACGGCGTCCATCAGCAGCTTGCGGGTCAGTTCGTCGGGCACGAAGTACGCGGCCGACAGGTCGATGCTGCGCTCGGCCGCGGTGATGGCCAGGTGCACCATGAGCTGCATGCTTTCGCTGCCGCTGGAGGGTGAGCTGGAAAACATCTGCGCGCGCTGGGTGCCTGCGGGCTCCAGCGGCGGAAAGTAGCGGTCGCCGTGCAGCACCTCGCCGGTCACCTTGAGCCAGTTTTCGAGAAAGGTGGCCTGCATCTGCGCCACCACGGGGCCGCGCACCATGTAGTGCGAATCGCGCCAGTGCTCCGGGTCCTGCGCCTGGCCCGTCCACTGGGGCGCAATACCCACGCCGCCGGTAAAGCCCACCGTGCCGTCCACCACCAGCAGCTTGCGGTGGGTGCGGTTGTTCATGCGCGCCAGGTTGTACCAGTGGGGCTTGTGGAACTTTTCGATCTTCACGCCCGCCTGCTTCATGTCGGTGAGGTAGCTCTCCTCCATCTTGGCCGTGCCCACCCAGTCGAGCAGCACATGCACGGGCACGCCGGCACGCGCACGCTCGCTCAGCGCATCGGCAAAGGCCTTGCCGATGTCGCCCGACCAGTAGATGTAGGTTTCGAACGTGACGCTGTGCTGGGCGGCGCGGATGGCGGCCAGCATGGGCGGAAAGATCTCGTCGCCGTTGAGCAGCTCCTTCACCGCATTGCCCGGCAGCACGCCCGGGCCGAGCAGGTGGCCCATGGCCCGGTCGAACTGCGGGCTGGCCGTGGTGTACAGGCGCGGCAGCTGGCGCTGCACCTTCTTTTCGCCCGAGGTGAAGTTGAGGGCCAGCAGCACCAGCACGCCGGTGACCAGGGCGGTCAGGAGAACAATGGACATCTTCGAGCGGCGGCGACCAGGCGCTGTTTTCATGCGGCGATTGTGGTGGGCGCCCACGTAACACTCTGTAGGCAAATGCCGCCAGAGGCGCGCGCCCTGCGGGCCTTCACGCCGCGCCCGATGGCGCTTCTGCGGGGCTCTGCAGCCGCCTCACTTCAGGTAGTTCAAAAACCCGGTGATGGCCATCGCATTGAAGAAATCGATGAACAGCGAGCCCACCAGCGGGATCACGAAAAACGCCTTGACCGACGGGCCGTTGGCCGCCGTGAAGGCCTGCATGTTCGCCATGGCGTTGGGCGTGGCCCCCATGCCAAAGCCGCAGTGGCCGGCCGCGATCACGGCGGCGTCGTAGTCGCGCCCCATCACGCGGAAGGTGATGAAGTAGGCAAACGCGAACATCAGCCCCGTCTGCGCCAGCAGCACGGCCAGCAGCGGCCCCGCCACCTCGGCCAGCTCCCACAGCTTCATCGACATGAGCGCCATGGCCAGAAAGAACGCCAGCGACACGTTGCCCACCACCTCAAACTGGCGCAGCGGCAACTCGCCATTGCGCCAATCGATGACGTTGCGCACCAGCGCGGCCACCAGCATGGGGCCGAGGTACGCGGGCAGGGTGATGCCGATGTCCTTGAGCGCGTTGACCAGCACCGTGCCTGCGCCGATCGACACGGCGATGAGGATGCCGGCGTACATCCCCGTGTGGCTGCTGCCGGCGCGGGCCTCGGGCGCGGTGGCGGGCATCTCGGCGGGCAGGATGCCCGTGCCCACGGCCTTGGTCTGAAGCGATGCGCCCCCCGCCACCGGCGGCTGCAGCCCGTTTTGCCGCAGCAGCAGCGAGCCCAGCGGGCCGCCGATCACGCAGCCCGCCACCAGCCCGAAGGTGGCTGCGGCAATGGCCGCAGGCAGCGCCCCCACGGCACCGGCCTGCTCCAGCAGCGGCCCGAAAGCCGCCGAGGTGCCATGCCCGCCCGTGAGCGACACGGAGCCCGCCGCCACCCCGATCAGCGGGTGCACGCCCAGCGCGGTGGCCAGCCCCGCGCCCAGCAGGTTTTGCAGCACCACCAGGCCCACGGCCGCCCCCAGGAACAGCGCCACGCCTACGCCGCCTTTCTTGAGCAGCTCGAAGCTGGCCGAAAACCCGATGGTGGTGAAGAACACGAGCAGCAGAAACGCGCGAATGCTGTCGAAGAACTGGAAGGCGAACCACCCCGTTTCGTGCCCCACCAGCGCGACCAGCGAAAACAGCAGCCCGCCGATGATGGGGCCGGGGATGAAGTAGCGCGACAGCACGCCCACGCGCCGCTTGAGCGCCTCGCCCACCACCAGAAGCACGGCGGCGACGCCGATGGTCTGGGCAATGTCCAACGTGATGGTGGTCGTCATGGCGGTGTCTCCTTGAAGGGGTCAGGTGAACACTTGCCCAGATGAATAGCTATTGAATTCATAGCTATCAGCCAAAGCTGCACAAGCGCGAAAGGCGTATTTTAACCACCATCGACCTGCCCCACCCCGCCACGAGGCCGCCCGTGCCTGTCGGACGGCTCCCCGCATCGCGGGTGGCGCTGCGGCTGGGCGCTATGCTCGGCGGCCTCCCCCCACCTTCGCGGCCTTCGCCGCCCGCCTGCCTGCCCTGCCGCCCATGACCCCGCCTCGCCTGATCCGATTCAACAAGCCCTACGGCGTGCTCAGCCAGTTCACGCCCGAGGGGCGGTGGCGCGGCCTGAAGGACCACATTGACCTGCCCGGCGTGTACGTGGCCGGGCGGCTGGACGCCGACAGCGAGGGCCTGCTGCTGCTGACGAGCGACGGCGCGCTGCAGGCGCGCATTGCCGACCCGCGTTTCAAGATGGAAAAGACCTATTGGGTGCAGGTGGAGGGCATCCCGGACGAAGCCGCGCTGGCCGCCCTGCGCAGCGGGGTGGTGCTGAACGACGGCCCCACCCGCCCCGCCCGGGCCCGGCGGCTGGACCCGGCCCCGGCGGTGTGGGACCGCCACCCGCCCATCCGCGAGCGCAAGGCCATCCCTACCGCATGGGTCGAACTCATCATCCAGGAGGGCCGCAACCGCCAGGTGCGGCGCATGACCGCCGCCGTGGGCCACCCCACGCTGCGGCTGATCCGCGCGGCCATCGGGCCGTATTCGCTGGAGGGACTGGCGCCGGGCGCGTGGGAAGAAGTGCGCGGGTGATCAGGCCACGGCGTTCAGCAGCAGCCCCGTCGCCTGGCCGGATGCATTCATGAAAGGCACGGTGCGGGGCGGCGCCGCGGCCACCTGCTGCGCCTGGCTGACCGAGGCCACGTTGCGGCGCGCACCGGCGGACCGGTCGTCCGCGTCGGCCGACTGCGCCTTCAGGCTGTCGGCGCGGGCCTGCTCCGCGTCGGCGCTGCGCTGGGCGGACTGCGCCTCGGACCGCAGGGTGCGCGCGACCTGCTCGGCCTGCTGGGCATTGCGCCGGGCGGCCTGCAGGGCCAGCGACGAGGCGCCGGCACCGCCAGAGACTGCTGCGGGAAAGCTGGCCATGGAAGTTCAATGAAACAAGAAAAGACGGACGATGGACGGGGGCGGGTGCGCCACCTAGCGGGCGTATGAACCCTCGGCGCCTGCGTAGGCGCGGCGCAGTTGGGCATCGGCCTGGGCCCGCGGGCTGCTGGCGTCGGCGGCCTGCTGGGCGGCCTGGTCTGCCGCGTCGGCGGCCTGCGTGCGGCGGGTCTGCTGGGCGGCTTCGGCCACTTCGGCTACTTCGCGGCCCTGCTGCGCCTGCGAGGTCTCCGAGGCCTCGCGCGCCTCGTCGGCGGCCTGGCGGGCTGCCAGCTCCTGCGCGCGGCGGCTCAGCGTGACGGTGGTGGCTGCACCGGGCTGCTGCGGCGCCGGTGCGGCAGCGCCATTGGCAGGCGCCACGCCCCGGGTGGCGGTGTCATCGCCGGGTGCGGTGTTGCGCGGCGTGGCTGGATAGCGTGGGGTGGTCGAGGCCGAAAGCGGGTTGACGGAATCCATGGCGGGTCTCCTGCGGATGGCGCTGCGTGCGGCGGACGGGCATCGTGCGGTGCGGTGCTGTGCGGGGCAGTGCGGCGCTGCAAGCCCGCCGCGGCCCCGGGGGCCGCATCGCGCCATGGTGTGCCAAGCCAGGGCAAAAGTAAAGGGGCCGTGAAGGGGCGCGGGCGGCGCCCATGGCGCGCCAAGGGTGCGCCAAGGGTGCGCCCCTGGCTTTGCCCTGCGCGCGCCTCAGTTCGAAAAAGCGTCTTCGCCCAACGCCATGTAGCGCTTGACCAGGTCGAAGAAGCTTTCGTAAAAGCCTTCCTTGGAGATGGTCTCGCTGCCCACTTTCACCAGCGATTCGCTGCTGGCGGAAAACGGCAGCGACACCGAGCCGATGGCGCCCACCCCCAGGCTGGCGGAATTGTTGGTCTTGCGCAGGGCATAGGTGTCCTGCAGGGCGGTGACAAAGCCCAGGCTCACCTTGCCGTTGTTGGCCTCGGGCACGCACACCACGCGCACCACCATCTGCAGGTGCGATTCCGCCTCGGGCTGGAAGCTCTTCTTGCCTTCGACCAGATCGGGGGCCGTGGTGGTGATGACGTAGCCCTGGCTGAGCAACGCGCGGCGCGAAGCCTCGCAGGTCTGGCCCGGGGTGGCGTCGAACAGCCGGGAATAGGTGCCCACCGACCCAAAGCTCTCCGGCGCCTCGAACTTGCTGACCGTGGCGTTGCAGCCTGCCAGCCCCGCCAGCGTGGCAACCCCCAGCGCCGCTGCCGCCCGTGCAGCAGCCGCGCGCCAAGCACGTGGAGGGGTGGGCTGCGCAGGGGCAGGTGTGCGGGCAATGGAACGACTCAAGACCAAAAACTCCTAGGGCTGGGGTGGCTGGCAGATCCAACAGGGATGTCCTGCGGCTCTGATGGTGACGGGCGCAATGGGTTCCAACATTCTAGAAAGCCGCACGGGCACCCGCATGTCAGTGAGCCTGCGCGCGCCGCGCATCCACGGCAGCAGCTACACTATTGATAGCTTATAGCGCTTTATGGATAAGCGCCAGGCGCCAATTTGACCCCTATTTTTTGGCGCCAGTTGGGCACCCACCACCCAGACGGTGGAGCCCCAGCCTGTTCGTCGCCCCCCGGGGTTTCCGCCTTTTTGCCGTTTTCGCCAAATCCCTCGCTGCCGTGCCCCTTGCTGCCTCCCTCTTCTGCCTGGTCGTTGCCATCGGCGACGGCGACACCCTGACCGTACGCTGCGGCGCGCCGGGCACCTACACCCAGGTTCGGGTGCGGGTGGCCGCCATCGATGCGCCGGAGCTTCGCCAGGCCTTCGGCCAGAAGTCGCGGCAAAACCTGGCCCGGCTGTGCTTTCGGCAAAACGCTGCGCTGCAGTGGCTGGACGAGGACAGCTATGGCCGCAAGGTGGCCAACGTGCGCTGCAACGGCACCGATGTGGCATCGGCCCAGCTGCGGGCCGGCTTGGCCTGGGTGTATGCGCCCTATGCCCAGCACCACCCACACCTGGCCCCCTTGCAGCACCAGGCCCGGTCCAGCGGGGCCGGGCTGTGGTCGCAGAAGCGGCCGCAGGCGCCCTGGGACTACCGCAGGCGCCACGCCCGCTAGGACAGCGCCGCCCCCACGGCGCCGTGCGCAGCCGGTGCCTCGGGTGGCGTCGAATAACATCGTGGGCTGCCCTCTCGCCCCCGTGCCCTCTTGCCCTCTTTGCGCTTGCGCCGCCGTTCCGTGCCTGGTTCTTCTGCTCCACCTTCCGCCCCTGCCGCTGCTCCCGCGTCCTCCGTGCCCGCACCCGCGCCTTCCCCCTCTGACGGCAGCGTCTACCGGCACTCCGGCTTCATGGCCTTTCTGGCGGCCCGTGTGGTGGCGGTGGTGGCCACCCAGGTACAGGCTGTGGTCGTGGCCTGGCAGGTGTATGACCTGACGCGCGAGCCGCTGGCCCTGGCCTATGTGGGCCTCGCGCAGTTCCTGCCCATGCTTTTTCTGCTGTTGCCGGCGGGCGACCTCATCGACCGGTTTGACCGCCGCCGCATCCTGGCGCTGGCCTGGTCGGTGGGCGCGGTGTGCAGCGCGCTGCTGTGGTGGCTGTCGGGTCACGGCGCCAGCGGGGTGGCGGGCATTTATGCGGTGCTGGTGCTGTATGGCTGTGCACGTGCGTTCTCGGGGCCGGCCATGCAAAGCCTGCTGCCGCAGATCGTGCCGCGCGGGCAGCTTGCGCAGGCCATTGCCGCCAACAGCATGCTGATGCGCGCCGCCAGCATTGGCGGGCCGCTGCTGGGCGGCCTGCTGTATGCACTGGGCGGCGGTGAGCTGACCTATGCCGTGTGCTGCGCCTGCTTTGTGCTGGGGGCGTTGCTGCTGCTGCGCGTCGCGGTGGCGCACGCCGCGCCCCCGGCCCCCGCGCAGGGCACGATGTGGCAGCGCTTTGGCGCAGGCATTGTGTTCATCCGCTCGCGGCCCATCGTGCTGGGCACCATTTCGCTCGATCTGTTTGCCGTGCTGCTGGGCGGCGTGGTGGCCCTGCTGCCCATCTATGCGCAGGAGGTGCTGCACGTGGGCCCGGCAGGCCTGGGCGCGCTGCGCAGCGCCATGGCGGTGGGCGAGGTGAGCGCAGGGCTGTACCTGAGCCTGCGCCCCTTCAACCGCCATGTGGGCCGCACCATGTTTCTGGCGGTGGCGGTGTTCGGCCTGGCCAACCTGGTGTTTGCGCTGTCCACGCTGTTCTGGCTGTCGTTTGCAGCCCTGCTGGTGGCGGGCGCGGCCGACATGGTGAGTGTGTACATCCGCGGCGCGCTGGTGCAGTTCTCCACGCCCGACACGATGCGCGGGCGCGTGAACGCGGTCAACATGCTGTTCATCGGCTCGTCCAACGAGCTGGGCGAGTTCCGCGCGGGCACCAGCGCCGCCTGGCTGGGTGCGGTGCCGGCCGCCGTGGTGGGCGGGCTGTGCACGCTGGGCGTGGTGGGCGGCTGGATGCTGGCGTTTCGGCCGCTACTCAAGGTGGACCGGTTTGAGGAAGCCGCCAACGCCCGTTGAGAGCACTGGACGGCAACACAGCGCGGCTGAGTCACCGCCCGGCAACTATGCAGCCGTGGCGTTGAAGGTGCCGCTCAGCAGCTCCGGCAGGCGCTCCACCTTCATCTTGAATCCACAGGCCTGCGCGTGCCCGCCGCCGCCCATGCTTTCGGCCAGGGCAATGCAGTCGAAATTGCGCTGCGCGCGCAGCCCCACCTTCACGCCTTTCTCGCCCGCGCTCCACATCAGCGCAAAGGTGCCCGTTTTGGCCGACAGCATGTCGCCCACCAGGCTGTGGAACATGCCCGGCGCATTCACCATCAGACCCGCAATGCCGTTGAACACCAGCGGCTGCGCGCCCTCGGCAATGTCGGCGGCCATCTTGCGGTACTTCTCGTCCATGGCGGCGCCGCGCGCCATGAAGGCGGTGAGCTGTTCGGGGTCGAAGGCCACGATCTCGCCCCAGCGCGCAAAGGTCTGCGCTTCCATGTCGAGGGCCGACAGGAACGCTGCGCTTTCGGGGAACTCCCACTTCCAGATGTCGCGGTCCTCCACGTACTGCAGCATGGCGGGCACGGCCGTGTGGGGGTGGAAGAACTCCCACGCCAGGCGCGCCCCCGACTTGTCCATGTCGAAGTGCACCACGCCGCAGCGGCAGGCAAAGCCGGTCAGCTTCTCGGCGGCGCTCTTGTGATGGTCCAGCATCACCAGCTTGGCGGCCTGGGCGTCGATCGCCTGCAGGATCTCGGCCGAAAAGGAGAAGTCCAGCACGTACACCGTGCGGCCCGCCACGGGCGGAAGGTCTTGCACGGTCTTGACATCGCCGTGGTCCAGCCCCAGGTACTCTGCACGGTCCCCGTAGTACAGCCACGCGGCCAACGCGGCGCCAAAGCCATCGGGGCAGCCGCGCCCGTGGTACAGCACCAGCGGCGCGGGGTCGTTCTTGTCGGGGGCAACCAGCAGTTGCAGGGGGAGAATGTTTTTCTTTGTCATGGCCCCCGATTGTCGCCGGGGGCCGCCAGCGGAACCAATCCGCACGGGCCGGCGTCCACACCGCTTTGCCTTAGAGCCTGTTCAATGTCTTTTTGAAGATCGCATTGGAGTGCAATCGGTGTGAGTGGATGCGCCGAGTGCGCCGCATGGGCTCATGCCCATGCAAGCGGC
>NZ_JBMIRS010000087.1:0-21644 GCF_049198005.1 Paracidovorax sp. MALMAid1276
GACCAGCCCAGGGTGGCGCCCTGGGCGCAGGCGGTCGTACCGCGCGAGACCGGTTTATCGCGCGTTGCAGCCGATGCTCCTTCTGCCGCGCAGACTCCCGGCAGCGCGACCACGTGCCACGTGCCCCACAAAATGCGCACCTGCCGCTCGCGCAGCACCGGCTGCCCGGCCGTGGGCACCAGGCCGCGCGTGCGGCGCAACTGGCGAAACACCAGGATCTCTCCCAGCACCGAGTGCGCGAGCCCCACCAGGGCCAGCCCTGCGGCGGCCAGCAGCAGCGATGTGTTCATGCCTGTTTCCATGGCGATGTCTTCCTTTCATTGAACCAAGGGCGCTTGTGGCCCCCGCACCCAGGGCGACGTGGTGCGCACCTGCGCGCCCAACTGCGTGAGCAGGTGCATCAGCCCCATCCACATGCGTTCGAACGCCGGCATCTCGCCGGGCACCTGCTGCAGATGGCGGCCCAGCACGCGCTGGTGCGCGGGCGGGGTGAGCGGCGGCGGGGTCTTGGCGGCAAAGTCGAACACCGCCTGCGTGAAGGGCTCGACCTGCCAGGCCTGCGCCTGCGCGAGTGCAGGGGCCACCTCGGCCGCATAGGTCGGCAGGCCCACGTCGGCGCTGGCCAGGCCCAGGGCCTGGTAGGCCTGCAGCACCTCGGCGTCGCGCCCGGGGGCGCCCGCCGGCTGCAGCAGGGCCGACCAGGCCTGTGCCACGTGCTGCCGGAAGGCGGGCGAGAGGCTGCGCGTGCAGCCAAAGTCGAGCACGCCCACCGTGCCGTCGGGCGCGAACACGAAGTTGCCCGGGTGCGGGTCGGCGTGGATGCGGCCCAGGTCAAAGGCGCAGTGCATGAACCAGTCCCACAGGTGCTGCCCCGCCTGATCGCGCTGCGCCTGGGTGGGCCCCGTGGCCAGCCAGGCCTGCAGGGGCAGCCCGGGCAGCAGCAGCTGCGTGAGCACCTGGGCCCGCGTGTGCGACAGGACGGGCCGCGCCATCGCAATGCCCGGCCGGGCCGCGTGCTGCGCAAACCACTGCAGCTGCTCGGCCTCCTGCAAGTAGTCCACCTCGCGCAGCAGCGTGGCTTCGATCTCGGCCAGCACGCCGTCGACCACCGGGCCGGCGGGCAGGGGCAGGTCGGTGTGCGCCAGGGCGCGCAAGGTGGTGCGCATCAGCTGCAAGTCGCTGGCGATGGTGGCGGCGATACCGGGGTATTGCACTTTGACGGCCACCATGCCGTGGCCCGCGAGCTGTGCGCGGTGCACCTGGCCCAGGCTGGCGGCGGCAAATGCGGCGGGCTCGAACTGCTCGAACAGCGCCTCGGGCTCCTGTCCGAACGCCTGGCGAAACACCCGGCCCACCAGCGCGCGGTTGAGCGGCGGGGCCTGGTGGTGGGCGCGGGCCAGCTCGCGCCGCACGCCCTCGGGCAGCAGCTGCGGATGCATGCTGAGCAGCTGCGACACCTTGAGCGCCGAGCCGCGCAGCTGCCCCAGCGCGCCAAACAGGATGCGGCCCAGCGCCGCCTCGTGCTCGGCCTGCGCCTGCGCCGATGGCCTGCGCGCGCGGTGCGTGAGCTCGGCAACGCCGATGCGTGCCGCCGCCAGCCCGGTGATGGCGCTGCGCGCCAGCTTGCCGGTGCGCGGGGCCTCAGCCTTGGCCATGCTCTGCCAGGCGCTGCGCCGTGCCCCGCGCAATCACGCGGTGGATCGGCGTGATGACCGCCATGTACGCATGGCCCAGCGTGTTGTGGATGTGCACCACCGTGCTCAGCACGACCGTGGGGGCGGCGCCCGCCGCCGGGGAGGGCTGCTTGCAGATGGACACCTGCACGTCCAGGTGCTTGTCGTCCTGGCCCATCACCACCTCGCTATCGCTCAGGTGCCGGATGCGGAAGATGCCCACGCGGTCGCCCACCTGGTAGCTGCGCGCATCGCGCAGCGCGCGGCGGCTGGCGGGCAGGTGGCCGTCGCTCAGCTGGCCCAGGTCCTTCAGGCCCACCAGGCGCACGGCCTTGTTGCGCACGAACATGAGCGCGCGCGTCCAGGCCGGGGTGCGGTCGGCCACGTCCAGCCACGCCTGAAGGGCCGAGCGCGCGGGGTGGTGGTCGGCGACTTCGTAGGCGTCAAAGAAATGGGCGCCGGGCAGGGTGGCATGGATGGCGGTGCCCGGCGGCACCTGGACGGCGCGCACCGCGCGTTGCGACAGGGGCAGGGGGGTGTTCATGGGGCAGCCTTGCGGGACGTGCGGGTGGAGGCTCGGGTGGAAGTGCGGCCGGGCGCCGGTGTGGCGCTTTCGGAGCTTGCAGCGCGTGCGGCGCGCCGGCCGGACGCGCGCGGCGGTGAGGGCGGCGGCGCGGCCGCATCCGGCGCTGCTGCCGCTGCGCCGCGCGGTGAGACGGGCTCGGCGCCCAGGCTGTGCCGCGCCAGCTGCAGCAGCCCCAGCAGCCCGCTGCGGTGCTGCGCCATGCGCGCCATCTGGCTGCGCAGCACAAAGCCGCCCAGCTGCAGCACGCGGTTGACCAGGCCGCTGCGCAGCGTCTGCACCAGCACGCCCAGCGACAGGTCCACCAGCTGCGTGGTGTCGGCAAACCCGTCCGACGTGTCGCCCAGCCAGTACGTGACCACGCCGGCCAGGTAGTCGGTATAAAGGCTGCCCGCCGCGCCCTTGAAGTCGCAGGGCTCGATCTCGCCGCTGGCCTCGGCCGACGCCAGAAAGCCAGCCACCGCCTCGCGCAGGCGCTGGCGCGCGGCCAGGGGCTCGGCCAGCATCGACAGCGGAGAGCGCTGCGCCAGCCCCCGCACCTGCGCCACAAATTCGCGGTCGGCCAACAGGCGCTCCAGCACGGCGTCTGTCAGCCGCTGCAGCTTTTCCTGCAGCGCATAGCCGTCGAAGCCCGGCGTCTGCAGGGTGTCGTCCAGCGCCTGCTGCACCGCGCCGTCCAGGTAGCCCACCACGATGCGGTCCTTGGTGGGGAAGTATTTGTAGATCGTGGCGTCGCCAATGCCTGCAGCCCGTGCGATGTCCTTCATCGTCGTGCCGTCAAACCCCTGGCGGGTCATGAGGTCCACCGCGCTGGCCACGATCTGGCGGCGGGTGGCGTCCTGCTGTTCGCGGGTGGTTTTCATTTGCTTTCTTTAAATTGGTTAAAAAGTTAATTTAAAGAATAGTCGTTTCCGTTAAATGCGTCAAGCAAGCAAGCAAGCAAGCAAGCAAGCGAGTGCGTGCGTGCGTGCGTGCGTGCCGCCGCAGCGCCCGACAGCGGGTGGGTAAAGATTTTTTGGTTGTTTTTGGCGCCAAGCGCTTATCCATCAAGCGCTTGCTGCTATCAAAAATAAAGCGTCAGCGGCGCATCTGCCCGAACGCTTCGAACTCCCAGCTGCGCAGGGCCAGCAGCAGGGTGTAGCCCTCGCGCTCGCGCTCGGGCAGCTTCTGGTCGGCCAGATGCTGCTGCGCAAAGTCCTGCGCCACGCGCTGCATGCGTTCCATGAAGGCGGGCGCCAGGGCGCGGCTGATGTTGCCGTGCACCAGCAGCACGCCTTCGCCCGTGCCGTCGAAGCCACCGGCGAAGTAGTCGAGCAGCGCATGCTCGCGGAAGTAGTTCATCACCGGGCCGTGCGGGCGCCAGCGGAAGGTCTTGGCCAGCTTGAGGCGGTAGCGGTTGAGGGGCCGCAGCTCGATGATGCCGATGCGATCGAGCTGCGCCAGGTACTTGATGCCCTCGGCCTCGGTCATGCGATAGGTAGCCGTCACCTGCTCCAGCGTCCACTGGCTCAGCACGCAGATCGCCATCAGCAGCAGCCGCTTGTCGCCCACCACGGCCTTTTCCTGCTCGTGGCTCAGCTCCTTGAGCAAGGGCTGCGCGTCGGCCACGCGCCGGGCCAGGTCGGCAAAGTCCAACGCCAGCGCGCGGCAGATCGCGTCGATGCGCGACAGGGGCATGTCGCCCTTGGCCAGCATGCGCTTCACGCTGGACTCGGCCATGCCCAGCGCCAGCGCCAGGTCGGCGTAGGTCATCTGCGCGTGCTTGAGTTCCTTCTTCAGGGCGGCAACGAGGTCGGCGGTGGTGCTCATGGACAGTGCGAGGAGGGTGGGGCGCAGGGATTGCAGTGCTGGGACACTACAGACTTTCGACCCGGTCGCGCCCGGCGTTCTTGGCGCGGTACAGGGCCTGGTCGGCCCGCTCCACGGCGGCGGTGAGGGCCTCGCCAGGGTCCACGGCGGTGGCACCGGCGGACACGGTGACGCGCACCTGGGTGCTGCCGTCCCCGATGTCCTGCGCGCTGGCCTCGGCGCGCAGCCGCTCCAGCACCTGCAGCGCTTCGGGCAGCGCGGTGTCGGGCATCCACACCAGAAACTCTTCGCCGCCATAGCGGTAGACGCGGTCGCGGGCGCGCACCGCTTCGTCAAAGCGTGCCGCCAGGGTCTCCAGCACCACGTCGCCAAAGGGGTGGCCGAGCTCGTCATTGACGCGCTTGAAGTGGTCCACGTCCACCATGGCCAGCGTGAACCCGCGCCCCGTGGCGCGGGCCTCGTCCAGGGCCGCGCCCAGGTCGCGCTCCATGGCGCGGCGGTTGGGCAGGCCCGTGAGTTCGTCCACATCGGCCATGGACGAGGTGACCCCCACGATGAGCCGGTCGGCTTGCTGCCACAGCTGTTGCGCCTGGCGCAGCAGGGCCGCGAAGCTCAGCGGGTCGGCGCCCGCAGGCGCCATGGCCTGCATGTGGCGCAGCACCTGGTCCTGCGCGTGCATCAGCCGCTGGTAGGCCTTGTGCTGCGTCAGTGCCTCGGGGGCCGGCACGTCGAGCCAGGTCCGCAGGTCGGTGGCGCCTTCGAGCTCTGCGCCGGGATAGGGCAGCACGTCGTCCTGCGGGAACCGGGCGCGCTGCAGCGCGTTGAGGAACGCCTTGCGCTGCATCTGCACGGCGCGGCGCAGGGATTCGAGAAACCGCTCCAGTTCGGCGGCATCCAGGCGGGTGGCGATGAGCTCATCCATGGTGTGCGGGCGCCAGGGGCGCTGGTTCGGTCAAGGGGGTGGGCTGCACGGCGGCCGGAAACTCGCGCGCGGCGTTCTCGGGGGCGAAGTAGAGCACCACCCAGCCGCTTTCGGGGCGGAAGGACTTTTCGTTGGTGGACAGCCAGAAGCTGCCGCGCGGCGAGACGCCGCCGATGAGCTGCCATTGCTCGCCCGGCGTGCCCAGGCGCGCCTGCAGCTGCTTGTAGTCGAACGCCTCGGTGAGCCGGGAGCTTTGCATGGTCCAGCCCTCGTCGAGCCACTGGTGCAGCTGCTCGAACGTGGCCGCATGGCTGAATGCGCTGTAGCCGCGCTGCTGCAGCGGCAGCCGCTGGCGGCCTCCGGTCGCTTCCTGGTGCGTGGGCAGCTGGAAGGTGCGGTGGTGGCCGAACTCGGCACCCTGCGCCCGGCACGCCAGGGCGTTGTAGTAGTCGTTGTCGGTGGCACACAGCAGGTGGCTGAGGTGTTCGCTGTCGAGCGCGTGGTGGGCGTGGTCCGACAGGATCTCGCCATAGAACACGTCGATGCCGTCCATGCGGATCGGCTTGAGCCGCTCGTAGGAGCCATCGGCCACCACCACGTCGATCTTGAGCTTGCGCAGTGCGCGCGCCAGGGCCAGCGACCAGCGCGACGCGCCCACGATCAGCAGCCCGTTCTCGGCCCCGGCGGCCAGGCCCAGGCCGCGGGCCAGGCGGCCCAGTGTCAGCCCGTGGGCCAGCACGGTGGCGATGATGATGACGAACACGATGGGCAGCAGCCGCTCGGCGTCCGGGTAGCCCGCAGCGACCAGCGCGGGGCCGAAGATGCCCGCCGACGCGGCGGCCACGATGCCGCGCGGTGCGATCCAGGCCAGCAGCACGCGGTCTTCGGTGCGCATGGGCGAGCCCACCGTGGCCAGCCCGATGGACAGCGGGCGCACCACGAACAGCACCGCCAGCACGAAGGCGGCCACCCGCCAGTCCAGCTGGCCCAGCTGGCTGAATTCCAGCTGCGAAGGAATCACGATGAAAAGCACCGACAGCAGCACCACCGTCAGGTTCTCCTTGAAGTGGCGCAGGGACTCGCGCTCCACCAGCTGCATGTTGCCGATCACGAGGCCCATCACGGTCACGCTCAGCAAGCCCGCCTCATGCTGGATGCGGTTGCTGGCCCAGTAGCTCACCAGCACCAGCACCATCAGCATGGGCGCCTTCAGGTGCACGGGGATCGAGCCGCGCCGGTACAGCCAGCCCGTGGCCCAGCCCCACAGCCCGCCAAACACCACGGCCGCACCGATGGCGCCGCCGATGCCCGTCACCGTGCGCTCCCATCCGCCGCCGGCCAGCGTGAAATACTGGAAGGTCAGCACGGCCAGCAGCACGCCGATGGGGTCGTTCACGATGCCTTCCCACTTCAGCAGCGAGGCCGAATCCTTGTTCAGCCGGGCCTGGCGCAGCAGCGGCAGGATCACCGTGGGCCCGGTGACGACCAGAATGGCGCCCAGAACCCATGACACCGGCCAGCTCAGGCCCGCCACATAGTGGGCCGCCAGGCCGCCCAGCAGCCAGGCGATGGGCGGTGCCAGCACCGTGAGCCGCCCGATGCCCCGGCCCACACGGCGGAACTCGCTGGCCTTGAGGTCCATGCCCCCCTCGAACAGGATGATGGCCACGCCCAGTCCGATCAGCTCGGTCAGCTCCTCGGGCGGAAAGCTCAACTCGATCACGCCGGTGACCGGGCCCAGCAGCAGGCCCGACGCAATGAGCACCACGATGGCGGGCAGCCGGATCTGGGCGGCCAGCCACTGGCTGGCCAGGCCGGCCGAAAGAATCAACAAGAGAACCGTGGCCATGTGCATGGGGCGAGGACTTTCTGCAGAAGGGTTGCGCGACAAGGGGATCCGGCGGCGCGGTAGCACGCCGTGGTACCGGCGGCATCGCGCAAGGGCCCATGGTAGCTTTTCGCGGGCACTGACCGTTGCTTTTGCACAATGGCGTGCCTTGCACAATCTCAAGGCGGCGCCCGCCGGGCGCATCGCGGCCCCCGCACCCACCCAGGAGCAATGCATGTCTGTGGATCCGTCCCTGCCCTCCAGCACCCAGCGCTTGCAGCCGCCCGCCGAGGCGCACGACCCCAACCAGTTCGCGCTGCTGCGCCAGCGGCGCTTCGCGCCCTTCTTCTGGACGCAGTTCTCCGGCGCGGCCAATGACAACCTGTTCAAGTTTGCGCTCACCGTGATGGTGACCTACCAGCTCCGCGTGTCCTGGCTGCCGTCCGACCTCGCGGGGCTGGTGATCGGGGCCGTGTTCATCCTGCCCTTCGTGCTGTTCTCGGCCACCAGCGGCCAGCTGGCCGACAAGTACGACAAGAAGCGCCTGATCCGTTTTCTGAAGCGGCTGGAGATCGGCATCATGGTGCTGGCGGCCTGGGGCTTCTTCAGCGCCAACGTGGCGGTGCTGCTGGCCTGCGTGTTCCTCATGGGGCTGCAGTCCACGGTGTTCGGCCCGGTCAAGTTCGCCTACATGCCCCAGGTGCTCAGCGAGCGCGAGCTGACGGGCGGCAACGGCATGGTCGAGATGGGCACCTTTGTGGCCATTCTGCTGGGCAACGTGGCGGGCGGGCTGATCATCGCCGTGCCCGAGATCGGCGCGCACCACGTGGGCTTTGCGTGCGTGGGCATGGCCATCCTGGGGCGCATCGCGGCCGAGTACATCCCCACCGTGCCCAGCACCGACCCGGGGCTCACCATCAACTGGAACCCCTTCACCGAAACCAGGCGCAACCTGAAACTCGCGCACGAGAACATCGTGGTGTTCCGCTCGCTGCTGGGCATCAGCTGGATGTGGTTCTTCGGCGCGGTGTTCCTGAGCCAGTTCCCCAGCCTCGCCAAGGACGTGCTGCACGGCAACGAGCAGGTGGCGTCGCTGCTGCTGGTGGTGTTCTCGGTGGGCATCGGCATCGGCTCGCTGCTGTGCGAGGTGCTCTCGCGCCGCCATGTGGAGATCGGTCTGGTACCGCTCGGGGCCATCGGCATGAGCGTGTTCTCCATCGACCTGTACTTCGCCACGCGCGCCCTGCCGCCCGCCGAGATGATGGGCGTGTCGGCCTTTCTGGACCAGAGCGCGCACTGGCGCGTGATGCTGGACCTGGGCCTGCTCAGCCTGTTTGCGGGCCTGTACAGCGTGCCCATGTATGCACTGATCCAGATGCGCAGCCAGCCCACGCACCGCGCGCGCATCATTGCGGCCAACAACATCCTGAACGCGCTGTTCATGATCGCCAGCTCGCTGCTGGCGGGCGCGCTGCTGGCGGCCGGGTTCACGGTGCCGCAGATCTTCCTGTTCACCGGCATCGCCAACGCGGTGGTGGCGTTCTACATCTTCCTGCTGGTGCCCGAGTACCTGCTGCGCTTCGTGGCATGGATGTCGTCGCGTTTCGTGTACCGCTTCAAGGTGCAGGGCGACGAGAATCTGCCCGCGCAGGGCGCGGCCATCCTCGCCTGCAACCACGTGAGCTTTGTCGATGCCGTGCTGCTCATGGCTGCCAGCCCGCGCCCCATCTACTTCGTGATGGACCACCGCATCTTCCGCGTGCCGGTGCTGGGCTGGCTGTTCCGTCTGGCCAAGGCCATTCCCATCGCACCCTACAAGGAAGACCCTGCCACCTATGAAGCCGCCTTCGAGCGCGCCACGCAGGTGCTGCGCGAGGGCGACCTGCTGGCGATCTTCCCCGAAGGCGGCATCACCCGGGACGGGCAACTGCAGGAGTTCAAGGGCGGCATCATGAAGATCATCGACCGTGCCCGGGCCGAGGGCATCGAGGCCCCGGTGATCCCGATGGCGCTGACAAACCTGTGGGGTTCATACTTCAGCCGCATTGAAAAGGGCGGCGCCATGGTGCGCCCCTTCCGCCGCGGCATGTTCAGCCGCGTGGGGCTCAACGTGGGCACCGCCGTGGCCCCGGCCGAGGTGCAGCCCACGCTGCTGCGCGAGCGGGTGCAGAAGCTGCTGGCGGCTTGACGCCCCCGGTGGGGTTCAGTCCGCCCGGATCTGCGCGCGCTGGGCAATCGCACGCATGCGCGGCAACTCGTCTTCGATCTGCGTGACCACGGCATCGCCCGTGGCGTAAGACGGCTCCAGCCCTGCGGCGATGAGCTTGTTGCGGATCTCCCCGTCTGCCAGGGTGTCGGCCAGCGCCTTGTGCAGCTTGGCCTTGGCCTCGGCAGGCAAGCCGCGCGGCGCCACCACGGCCAGCCAGGAGTCGGCCGAGAACCCTGGGAAGCCGCTTTCCGCCACCGTGGGCACGTCAGGCAGCCGTGTGGCCCGCGTGGCGCCTGTGACGGCAATGGCCTTGATCTTGCCCGCCTTGAGCTGCGGCAAGGCTGCCGCCACGGTGTCGATGGTGAAGGGGATTTGCCCGCCCATCAGGTCGGCCATGGCGGGGGCGCTGCCCCGGTAGGGCACGTGCAGCAGCTTGATGCCCGTCGCCGACCAGGCCAGCTCGGCCGCGAAATGCCCTGTCGTGCCGTTGCCGAACGAGCCGTAGGAGAACTTGTCGGGCGCGCGCTGCACGGCGGTGATCAGTTGCCGGAGGTTGTTGACTGGCACATCGCGGTGGGCCAGCAGGATCAGGGGCACACGGGCGACCCGGCCGATGGGCTCGTAGCTCTTGACGGGGTCGTAGGGCAGCTTGGCGTTCAACGCTGGGTTCACGGTGAAGGTGGATCCGGAGCTGATCAGCAGCGTGTAGCCATCCGCAGGCGCATTGGCCACATAGGCCGCGCCCACCACGGTGCCCGCGCCCGCCTTGTTCTCGACCACGATGGGCTGTCCCAGGCGGTCGCCCAGCTTCTTGCTGATCGTCCGGCCCACGATGTCCACGGCGCCCCCCGGGGGGAAGGGCACGACAAGCTGCACCGGCTTGGCGGGATAGCCGTCGGCGTGGGCCGGCTGCAACTGGCCAAGTCCCATCCCCGCGAGGGTTGCCGCGACCAGGACCACGCGACGCCGTTTGACAAGCTGCAAGCACTTCATGGGGACTCCTTGGATGGGGGGAACGGGCGGGAATGGGCGGGCACCGCCTGGCGGCCAGGGCCCTTTCAGATCAACGACAGCCCGGCCAGCTGTGCCAGCCGGTGCTGCTCGCCGGACGCATCAGCCGTTGCGAAAAAGAAAGCTGTAGGCGTTCAACGCCGGCACCCCTCCCAGGTGCGCATACAGCACGCGGGAGCCTTCGGGGAATTCGCCCTTGCGCACCATGTCGATCATGCCGTGCATGGACTTGCCTTCGTACACCGGGTCGGTGAGCATGCCTTCCTGGCGCGCGCACAGGCGGATGGCTTCGAGCGTGCCTTCGCTCGGCAGGCCGTACTCGGGGCCGCCGTAGCGCGTGTCCAGCACCACGTCCTCGGCCGTGATGTCCTGGCCCAGCTCCACCAGCTGGGCGGTGTTCTGCGCGATGCGCAGGATCTGCGCATGGGTCTGCGCGGGTTTGGCCGAGGCATCAATGCCGATCACCTTGCGCGCCCGGCCGTCGGCCGCAAAGCCCACCACCATGCCGGCCTGCGTGCTGCCCGTGACCGAGCACACGACGATGTAGTCGAACTGGAAGCCCAGCTCCTTCTCCTGCTGGCGCACCTCTTCGGCAAAGCCCACAAAGCCCAGGCCGCCGTAGGGGTGCTCGGAGCAGCCGGCGGGAATGGGGAAGGGTTTGCCGCCCGCTTTCTTCACGTCTTCCATGGCCTGCTCCCAGCTGGGACGGATGCCGATGTCAAAGCCTGCAGCGTCCAGGCGCACGTCGGCGCCCATGATGCGGCTCATCTCGATGTTGCCCACGCGGTCGTACACCGCGTCGGAGTAGTTGACCCAGTTCTCCTGCACCAGCACGCACTTCATGCCTAGGTGGGCCGCCACCGCAGCCACTTGGCGCGTCTGGTTGGACTGGATGCCGCCAATCGACACCAGCGTGTCGTAGCCGCCTGCGATGGCTTCGGGGATCAGGTATTCGAGCTTGCGTGTCTTGTTGCCGCCAAACGCAAGGCCCGAGTTGCAGTCCTCGCGCTTGGCATACAGGTGCACCTTGCCGCCGAGGTGGGCCGACAGACGGTTCAGGGGCGTGATCGGCGAGGGGCCGAAGGTGAGCGGGTGGCGGGCAAATTTCTGCAGGTTCATGGCGGTGTTCCGGTCGATGAAGAAGGGCGCAAGCACGCGGCTTGCCGTGCCTTCATCGTAGGAAAACACGCGCATCAAGTGGTTGCAAAAATGGTCGGAATTTCGGCGTTTGAGTTTGATGAAAGACAATGGATGTCATAAATATTTCTCTGAATCATTTATGTGCGCAACAAAAGTTCGTACCCAGAATGTGCCGCAGGCCGATGTCTCGGCCGAGCTGGACCGCATCGACCGGGTCATCCTGCGGCAGCTGCAGCGCGATGCCTCGCTGTCCAACGTGGCCTTGGCCGAGAAGGTGCACCTGAGCCCGCCCGCCTGCCTGCGCCGGGTGGAGCGCCTCAAGCGCCTGGGGCTCATCGGCCAGGTGGTGGCGCTGCTCAACCCCCAGGCCGTGGGCGCGGGCATGCTGGTGATGATTGGCGTGGTGCTGGACCGCTCCACGCCCGAGTCGTTCGCCGAGTTCGAGAAGGCGGCGGCCAAGGTGTCCGGCTGCATGGAATGCCATGTGGTCACCGGCGAGTTCGACTACTTCATGCTCGTGCGCACGCGCGACAACGACAGCTTCAACCGCCTGCACGCCGAGCAGCTGCTCTACCTGCCCGGCGTGCGCCAGGTGCGCTCGTTCATGGTGCTGCGCAACGTGCTGTCGACCACCGAGCTGCCGCTGGCGGTGTAGCGGTCTGCCTCGATCCGGTCACTGGGCGCCGCGCAACCGCCCCATCATGGCCGTCCAGGCAGGCCCGCCAAACACGTTGACCACCAGCCCGGCCATCAGCAGCCCCGCGCCTGCAAAGTGCACGGGCAGCAACTGCTCGCCAAACACCACCCAGCCCGTGGTCAGCCCCACCACCGGCACCAGCAGCGTGAAGGGCGCGACGCGGTTCACGGGGTAGCGCGACATCAGGACAGTCCACAGCCCAAAGCCCAGCAGGGTCGAGATCCAGGCGATATAGGCCACGGCCGCCAGGGAGGGCAGCGACAGGTGCTGCAGTGCGGCCCACACGGTGGCGGGTCCGTCCAGCCACAGCGACAGCGCCAGGAACGGCAGCGGCGCCACCACGCTGGACCAGACGATGAAGGCAAACTGGTTCATGGGCCCATGGCGCCCCACGGCGCGCGTGACGATGTTGCCGCAGCCCCACAGGGCCGCAGCCGCCACCGTGAGTGCAAAGCCCGCCAGCGGCATCGAGGCCCCGTGCGCGCTGCCGATCAGCACCAGCCCGCAGCCCGCCAGCGCCAGGCCCGCCACCTGGTTGCCCTGCCATTTTTCGCGCAGCCACCACGCCGCCAGCAGCAGCGTGAAGAACGACTGCGACTGCAGCACCAGCGAGGCCAGGCCCGACGGCATGCCGATGTGGATGGCCGTGAACAGCAGTGCAAACTGCCCCACGGCCATGGTCATGCCATACAGCAGGTACAGCCGCAGGGGCACCTTGGGCGGCTTGACGAACAGCAGCGCCGGAAACGCTGCGAGCAGGTAGCGCAGTGCCCCCAGCAGCAGGGGCGGCATGCCGCTGACGCCCACCTTGATGACGGCGAAATTGAGGCCCCAGACCACGATGACGAGCAGGGCCAGGGCGAGGTCGCGGGGGCGCAGGGGGTGGTTCATGGGATGCGGTACAGCGGGCGGGGTGCGGGGCAGGGCGGCCCTGCATTGTCCGCTGGCTGCCGCCGCCCTTCTGCCCCGGTTCCGGCCCGCGACCGGTCAAAAAGAGACGCGCCGGGCCAGGGTCAGCCGGCTTCCACCGCAAACGTCAGCCCCGCATTCGCCTGCAGCCGCGCGATCAGCGCGTCGCCCATGGCGGGTGCCGGGGTCCAGATGCCACCGGCTGTGTCCGGGGCCTCCTGCAGCAGGCACACGGCGGCCTCGGTGATCATCTTGGAGGTGGAGCCGTAGCCCGGGTCGCGGTCGCCCGTGACGCCCACGCGCAGCGTGTTGCCGCTGTCGTCCGTGCCCAGGAAGAGCACATCGTAGAAGCCCGCGTCGCGTTCCTCGCGCGAGGGGCCTTCGCCCGGCTTGGGGCCTTTGTCAGAACCCAGCGACTTGTCGCCCGCCACCGCGTTGGCCATGGCTTCGCCCTTTTCGCCTTTGCCGGTGATCAGCATTTCGTCGTACACGAAGTCGCTGCCATAGGCGTGCTGCAGCAGCAAGTTGGAGCGGTGCACGTTGCGCGTGTTGATGGCCGCCATCACGAAGGGCGCCACCCAGACGCCTTCGCCCAGGGCCTCGTCCACCATGGGCTTGTGGCCCGTGGGCTGGGGCGGGCCCTCAAACCCCGGCGTGAGCGAAAAAGGGTTCTTGAGCAGATCCATGACGGCAGGCGTGCTGGCGGCTGCCGCCATCGTGGCCTTCAGGCTGGCGGCCGTGCCGCCCGAGAAGGTGCCCTTCATCTTGCGCACCCGGCCGCGCACGCGCGGGGCGGGGTGGCCAAAACGGTGGCGGAACTCCTTTTGCAGCAGGAACACTCCCAAATCGAACGGAATGGAGTCGAACCCGCACGAGAACACGATGCGCGCGCCGCTGGCTTTGGCGGCGGCTTCGTGCGCGTCGATCATCTGGCGCATCCAGGCGGGTTCGCCGCACAGGTCCACATAGTCCACGCCGTTCCTGGCGCACGCGGCCACCAGCTCGTTGCCGTACAGCTGGTACGGCCCCACCGTGGTCAGCACCAGGCGCGTGGCGTCCATCAGGGCCTGCAGGCTGGCGGGGTTGCCGGTGTCGGTCACCACCAGAGGGGTGTCGGCCGGTGCGCCCACTTCGTCGCGCACGGCGGCCAGCTTGTCGGCGTTGCGCCCGCCCATGGCCCAGCGCAGGCCGCTGCCGGCGGGGTAGCGCTGCAGCAGGTATTCGACCACCAGGCGGCCGGTGAAGCCGGTGGCGCCGTGGACGACAAGGTCATAGGTCTTGGGGGTGTTTGCGGCGGGCGTGTTCATGGCGGGGTTGTCTCCGTGCTCGGTGTCTCGGGAAGGGGTGTGCCTGCCATTGTGGGAGACCCGCCGGTGCCAGGCTGTCGCCCACGCGCGCCTTCGGTCCCGTGAAAGTATCGTTTTCCGATACCCGGCAGCCGCACGGCCGCGACTGGCGCATTTGGGCGGGGGCGAGGCGCCCGAGCGGGGGCACCATGCGCTCCGTGTTCAATAACGGCCCCGTGGCCACCCGATTCCCATGTCCCATCCCGCCCCCCACATCGTTCAGCGCGATACCCGTGCCTGGCAGCTGCAGGTGTGGATTTCGTTCGGCATTGCCGTGTTTCTGTGCGCCGTGGGCCTGGCCTGGCTGCCGGGTGCGCAGCTGGAGCAGGCGTTCATGGTGATGGGCTATGTGTTCTGCCTGTCGGCCGCCTTCGTGCTGGCCAAGTTTGTGCGCGACAACGCACCCTCTGGCAGCCGCAGCACCCGCAGCGGCGACACGCCGATGTGGAAGCTGGTGGTGTGGGGCGGCTTCGCGGTGGCCATGGGCCTGACCGGCTGGGGCTTGCTGGGCATGGAGATCAACGTGACCTACAAGGCGTTTCTGGGGGTGAGCTGGCTGTACCTGATCACCACCGCCTTCACGCTGGCCAAGATGCTGCGCGACCGCCACGAGGCCGATTTGGCCGAGGCCCGCCTGCAAGGCCGCCGCGAGGCGGCTGCCAACGCCGCAACGCCTGGTAACAACCCGCTTTGAGTTTGCAGCGTCTGCCCGACCGCGATGGCGGATGCTCGCGGGTTTGCATTGAGTGAATCAACCGGTGCCGCAGGGTGAGCAAGCGGCACGCTATCGAGAGGAGTGAAAAACCATGAAGACACATTTTTCGAAGATTTTGGGGCTGGCCCTGGCTGCCGGCCTGCTGTGTGCGGCAGCTGCCACGCCGGCCCGTGCGCAGAGCGAGGCCTCGGCCGCGCTGTCGCTGCTGCCGGTGGCTTCGGTCGTGGGGACGGCAGCCGTTGCATCCACGGCGGCAGGCGCCGTGGTGGCGGTTCCGGCGGCTTTGTCTGTGGGGGGAGCGGTGCTCTCCGTGAAGGCCGTGGAAGCGTCCGCAGTGGGCACCGTCTATCTGCTGGAGCGCGCATCCGACGGCGCGCAGGTCAGCGTGCAGGTGGCGGGCCGTGGCCTGGGCGCCTCGGCGCACGGCGTGGGCACGGTGGTCACCTGCAGCGTGATCGGCACGGGTGTGGTGTTGTCGGTGGCGGGCGAGGCGATCGCGTTCATCCCCAACGCCATGGGCCGCGCGCTGCTGCACAACGAGCGTCTGTAAGGGGCCCACCGTGATGTTTTCAACCACAAGGCGGGGCTGGCGCATGGTCGCAGCGGGCGCGTTCGCAGGCGTGGCAATGCTGGCCGCCACGCAGGCGCATGCCGGGCGATCGTGCGAAGCGAAGAAGTCCACGCCCCAGATCATCGAGCGCGGCATGAACCTCGCCGCGCAGACCGCCGCCGCACTCGATGCCGAACACGCGCGCACCGGCACCCAGGTGGTGGTGCTGGCCCGCGCGGGGCAGGACCTGTCGAAGTACGGCCTGCGCTACTCGCACCTGGGCTGGGCCTACAAGACGGCCGAAGGCCCGTGGCGCGTGGCGCACAAGCTCAACGAGTGCGGCACGGCCGTGGGTCATTTGTACCGTCAGGGCCTGGGCGAGTTCTTTCTGGACGACCTGTGGCGTTACGAGGCCGTATACGCCGTGCCCACGCCCGAGGTGCAGCAGCGCCTGCTGGCCGTGCTGCAGGACGCGGGCCGCACCCGCACCCTGCAGCAGCCAGCCTACAGCATGGTCAGCTATGCCTGGGGGCGCAAATACCAGCAGTCCAACCAGTGGGCGCTGGAGACCCTGGCCCTGGCCATGGAGCCCGCCACCGTGCGCACGCGCGAGCAGGCCCAGGCGTGGCTGCAGTTCAAGGGCTACACGCCCACCACGCTCAAGCTCGGGCCGCTCACGCGCATGGGTGGGCGGGTGGGCTCGGCCAATATCGCGTTCGACGACCACCCCAGCGACAAGCGCTTTTCTGACCGCATCGAGACCGTGACGGTGGACTCGGTGCTGGCTTGGCTGCAGCAGGCCCAGCTGGCGTCACCTGCTGTGGTGTTGTCGCTGAAAAATTGAATGAAAATGACCCTCAGCGCTTGCTGGTAAAGCGCTGAAAGCTATCAATTTTGTAGTTATTCCTGTCGTCGTTCCCACGTTCCCACGTTCCCCCGTTTCCCTGCTGCGGCGTGGGCGGCAAAAGAAGGAGGAGAGAACCATGAGCAAATCCCTGCGCCTGTCAGAAAAATGGTTCCGGCGCGGCCTGTGGCTGGTGGCGCTGGTGTTTGCGGGCTTTCTGATCGGCCTGGGCGGCACCATCGTCGGAGACCTGCCCAAGGTGGAAAGCCGCCTGCAGCTGGACGACTTTCTGGACAAGCCGGCCGCCGAAGCCCTGCGCCATCAGGTGCGCACCGCGCGCCAGTCCGAACAGGACGCGCAGACCGCGCTGGAGCAGGCGCAGCTGCAGCGCAGCAAGGCGCAGAGCGAAAGCCGCACCGCACGCGACAGCTTCAACAGCTGGCTGGCCACGCGCAGCGTCACCCAGCGCGCCGAGCACGACCCCGAGGTGGTGGCGCGCAACCAGGGGCTGGACGCCCTGCGCATCAACGAACGCAAGGCCCAGCAGGCCGTGGAGCAGCAGCAGCAAGCCGCACTCGATGCGCGCCAGGCGGCCGCGGCTGCGGCGCGGCAACTGAACCAGATGGAATCGGACGGCTACGTACGCATGCGCGCCGAGCAGCGCAAGGTCGAGCTGCGGGTATTCCTGTACCGCCTGGCGCTCACCCTGCCGCTGCTGGCCATTGCGGGATGGCTGTTTGTCAAAAAGCGCAAGGGCACCTGGTGGCCGTTTGTGTGGGGCTTCATCTTCTTCGCGCTGTTTGCGTTCTTTGTCGAGCTGGTGCCTTACCTGCCCAGCTACGGCGGCTATGTGCGCTATGTGGTCGGCATCGCCGTCACCGCGCTGGTGGGGCGCTACGCCATCCTGGCGCTCAACCGTTACCTGGAGCGCCAGAAGCTGGCCGAAACCCTGCCCGACCAAGAGCGCCGCAAGGAGCTGAGCTACGACGTGGCCCTGGCCCGCCTGGCCAAGAGCGTGTGCCCCGGTTGCGAACGGCCGGTAGACCTGAAGAACGAGAAGATCGACTTCTGCCCGCACTGCGGCATCGGCCTGTTCGACCACTGCGGCGCCTGCAGCACGCGCAAGAGCGCTTTTGCGCGGTTTTGCCACGCCTGCGGCACCGGGGAGGAGCCCGGAGCTGGCGTGCGGCTGGCGCGAGAAGGCTGAAAGGTCGAGATCGTGATCGGGGTCGGGGCGGCCCAGGTCGGCCCAGACCGCCTCAGCTCGGCTCCATCCGGGCGCGGTACAGCGCCGCGTCGGCGGCCAGCAGCAGGGTGTCGATATCGGCCTCGCCGCCCATCGACGCGCTGTGCACCAGGCCGATGCTGACCGTGGCGCGTAGGGGCTCTCCCAGGGGCGTGTGGGCGACGGCGTGCCGGGCGACGGCGGTGCGCAGGTGTTCGGCGATGGCGTGGGCTTCGGCCTGGGACACGTCGGGCAGCACGGCGCCAAACGTTTCGCCGCCCAGGCGGCCGAAGGCGTCCTGAGGGCGCAAGGCGGTGCCCAATGCCTGGGCGATGGCCACCAGCAGCTGGTCGCGGGTGGCGGCGCCATGCTGTGCATGCACCTCCTGCACCGGGTCGGCGTCCAGCATCAGCACGGCCACGCCCGAGGTTTCGCGCCCGTAGCGTGCGAGCAGGCGCTGCCCGTGACGCAGAAAGGCGCGGCGGGACAGTGCGCCGGTGACGCCGTCGTGGTGCGTGGAGCGGTCGAGGGCGCGCAGCGTTTCGGCGCGGGCCGCGCTGGCGCAGGCCACGGCCAGCGGCCCCAGGGCCAGCAGCGTGACCCCCACACGCAGCGACAGCACGTCGCTGGCGTGGGCAGGGGTGAAGTTGAGCACGCCCATGGCCACGCCGGCCATCGTCCACAGGCACACCACCAGCGACAGCAGGCAGGCCACGAAGGTGCTGTAGCTCAAGGCGCACCACAGCAGGCCGGGCACTGCAAAGGCCAGCACGCCGGGCCCTCCGGCCACGCCGCGAATGGCTTCGGCCAGCAGCAGCGAGCCCAGGGGCGCCACGCGCCAGAACAGCGGTGCGCCGTGCACGGCCGACGGCGGATCATCGTCGCGGGGCAGGGCCAGCACCACGGGCACGATCAGCACGTAGTTCATCAGCTCGGTGCTGAACCACAGCGACAGCAGGTCCGTCCAGGGGGTGTTGAAGTACACCGGCGCCGCCCCGCTGCCCGCCAGGGCACCCGCCGTGCTGGCGGCGAGCGCGGCCAGCAGCAGATGGCCTGCCGAGGCCGTGCGCCGCAGCCGCAGCACGGGTTCGCTCAGCCGCCGCAGGATGAGCCAACCCACCGTGACGCCCAGCAGGTTGGCGCCATTGAGCCACAGCGCCATGCCCCAGCTGCTGCCGGTGACGAGGTCTGCCGCCACATAGCCCGCAGCGGCGGCCCCCCAGGCCGCTGGCCGGGCCAGCGCCGGGTAGCGCACCAGCAGCCCGAGCAGCAGGGCATTGGCCGGCCAAAATGCCGACAGGAAGCCGATGGGCCGGGCAAAAATGCCTACCAGGCAGGCGGCAAAGACGATGCCTCCCAGGCCCAGCCAAAGCCAGTGCCGCGCGGGCAGCCGGGGAAGCGCAAGGGAGGAGTGCATGGGCGGCGGGCCGTCAGGCGGGTGGAGGGCGCGGGGGCTGGGTTTGGAATTGAGAGCAATTGTCATCGCGTGCAACCCTTTGCAACCGAGAGGGCTTAGATAAAAAACACATTTGTTGACAATTTGCATCAGCCGTGGTGTGGCCGGGGCAGGCTCACCAGTCAGGTCGAAAGAAGAACGGGCTGGATTGGCCCTGCTGGCCAGAGAGGCTGTGCGCCGTGAGGCTCCCGGTGAGGTGGCTTCAGCGGCCCAGCAGCAGGGCGACCAGCTCGCCCGTGGTGGTGGCGCCCAGCTTGCGCATCAGCCTGCCGCGGTGGGCCTCCACCGTGCGGTGGCTGATCTGCAAATGGCGCGCGATCTGCTTGCTGGTGGCGCCGGTCACGATGTGCTGGGCCACCTCCCGCTCGCGCACGGTCAGTGGCGTGTTCACGGGGCGGCGTGCGGAGATGTCTTCGAACATCCACACCGCGCGGGCAAATGGGTCGGCGCGGTCCAGCGTGCGCCCCACCACGTGGCACCAGAACAGCGCACCGTCGCGGCGGCGCATGATGCGCTCGTCGCTGAACCCACCGGTGTCCTGCATGGCGGGCAGGCCCCGCTGGCCGGTGTGCGCGAATTCGTCGAGCGAGGGGTACAGCGGTGCCAGCGGCTGGCCCAGCAGGTCCGCCTGCTCATACCCGAACATCTGGGCAAATGCGGGGTTGCAGATTTCGACGGCCCGCTCCCGCGTCACGCACATGCCCACGGGCGACAGGTTGAAGGCCAGCTCCAGGGCTTCGTGCAGTGGGGGGTGCATCGAATTCATGAATAAAATTCGGCCTCAGCGCTTATCTGTAAAGGGTATTTAGCTATGAAATTGGGAGCAATCACCGCTGCCTGCGCTAGACCCCGCGTGCCCGGTCGGCCTTGAACTGGGCGCGGAACTGGCTGAAGGTGCCGGCGTCCAGCGCCTCGCGCACCTCGCGCATCAGGTTCAGGTAGTAGTGCAGGTTGTGCACCGTGGTCAGCATGGGGCCCAGCATTTCGCCGCAGCGGTCCAGGTGGTGCAGGTAGGCACGGCTGAAGCCGCCCCGCCCGCCCTGGTCCCAGGCCACGCCCGTGCTGCCCGCGCAGGCATGGCAGGTGCAGCTGGTGTCGAGCGGCTGGTGGTCCGTCTTGTGGCGGGCGTTGCGGATCTTGAGGTCGCCGTAGCGCGTGAACAGCGTGCCGTTGCGCGCATTGCGCGTGGGCATCACGCAATCGAACATGTCCACGCCGTCGGCCACGCCCTGCACCAGGTCTTCGGGCGTGCCCACGCCCATCAGGTAACGCGGCTTGTGGGCCGGCAGGCGGTGGGGGGTGTGGGCCATGATGCCGAGCATCTCGTCCTTGGGCTCGCCCACGCTTACGCCGCCGATGGCATAGCCGGGGAAGTCCATCTCCACCAGCGCCTCCAGCGACTCCTGGCGCAGGTTCTCGAACATGCCGCCCTGCACGATGCCGAACAGCGCGTTGGGGTTGCCCAGGCGCTCGAATTCGGCCTTCGACCTCGCGGCCCAGCGGCGGCTCATCTCCATGCTCTTGCGCGCCTCGGCCTCGGTCGTGAGGTGGCCGTTGGTTTCGTAGGGCGTGCACTCGTCCAGCTGCATCACGATGTCGGAGTTCAGCGTGGTCTGGATCTGCATGCTCACCTCGGGCGACATGAAGAGCTTGTCGCCGTTGACGGGGCTCGCAAACGTCACGCCTTCTTCGGTGATCTTGCGCATGGCGCCCAGGCTCCACACCTGGAACCCGCCCGAGTCGGTGAGTATGGGTTTGTCCCACTTTTCAAAGCCGTGCAGGCCGCCAAAGCTCTGCATCACGTCGAGGCCGGGGCGCATCCACAGGTGAAAGGTGTTGCCCAGGATGATCTGCGCGCCCATGTCGTGCAGGCTCTGCGGCATCACGCCCTTGACGGTGCCATAGGTGCCCACGGGCATGAAGATGGGGGTCTGCACCACGCCGTGGTTCAGCGTGAGCGTGCCGCGGCGGGCGTGACTGGTGGGGTCGGTCTTGAGGAGTTCGAACTGCAGCATGATGGGCCGATTGTCCCAGACGCTCCGCCTGCCCTGATCTGGCTCAAGGTTAAGCGTGGGAGAGCGCGGCGCCCATGGCTACACTGGCTTTGCACAGGTCCTCAACGCATTTACAAGGAGAACAACAGCATGCTCAAGATCCTCATTGCCGTGGACGGCTCCGAACTCTCCCTGGATGGTGTGCACCACACGCTGGCCCTGGTGCGCCAGGGCCTTCAGGCCAGCGTGGTGCTGGCCAACGTGCAGGAGCCCGCCACGCTGTACGAGCTGGTGACCACCCGCGACCCCAACCTGATCGCGGCCGCGAGCCTGGAAGCCGGCGACCACCTCATGGCCTCGGCCCGCGCCTTGCTCGATGCGGCCGGCGTGGCCTACGAAACCGACGTGGGCGTGGGCGATGTGGCGCACACCCTGGTGGACATGATCGAACGCTCGGGTTGCGACATGGTCGTGATCGGCGCCCGGGGCCAGGGCGCCATCAGCAGTGCGCTGCTGGGATCGGTGTCGCAGGAGCTGGCGCACGCGAGCCCCGTGCCCGTGACCATCGTCAAGCATGCCGATGCACCGGAGGGCGTGGACAGCGACGGGGGCGAAGACGCCGAGGCTTGATGCATCTGCTCCCCCTCAGAACGTGTTTACGATCTCGCAGGGGATCGCGTTGGAGCGCCATCGGGATGAGTGGATGCCTCGGATGCGCCGCATGGGCTCGTGC
>NZ_JBMIRS010000088.1:0-1285 GCF_049198005.1 Paracidovorax sp. MALMAid1276
CGGTTGATGATGTTCTCTGGTGCCGGGCTGATCTCGCCCAGGTAAGACGCATACCGTCGCCTCTTGGGTTTTGCAACGACTAGGCTCTCTTGCTTCATCAGCCGCTGACCACCTTTTCGGAGATCGGGCCTTGCTGCCTAGTCAGCGAGGCCTGCAACCTGCGGTAGCCGTAGCAGCGGTGGTTCGACTCGAAGATTTCAGTGATCGCACGACGCGCAGAGAAGTACTTGTCGCCCGCCGCTGCACGGGCCCGATGGTAGAAGTACGAACTACGAGCAAGACCCAACTGTGCAAGGAGCTCTGACAAGCCATAGTGCTCCTTGAGGGCGTCAATCAGCAGTGTCTTCTCCCGGTTGGACAGGAGTTGCAGATCGACGCCCAGGCCTTTTTTTAGCAATTCATTGGCCTTGTTCAAGAGCTCTTGCTCAAGGCGCAGTTGCCTCACTTCGCGCCGAAGTATCTCAACCTGGCGCTCGAGCTCTTCGCGCTCTCGTGCCTGCGGGGATTGATCGGTGTGTTTCATGGATGCGGGTGCCTCACGTCCCAGAAGCTGGTTCTTCCAGTTGTACAACGTTGGTCGGCACACGCCGAGCTTGTTGGCCACTGCCTGTGCACTTTCCTGCCGGGTGCAAAGCTCCATGACTCCGGCCTGCTTCAAGGACTCGGGATACCTTCGTTGGCCCACACTGCCGACGACGGCCCTCCTGGCCTCAGGGAATGCCTCGCGGACCCACTTGGTCAGCGTTCCACGACCGGGGTAACCCAGAGCCCTCATCGTGGCCGCGATGCATCGATCATGGGTGAGGTAGTGCTCGATCGCTGCCGCTTTCTGGGCCGGTGAGAACTTGGGTTCTCGACCTGCGTAGCCGGCTGGCAAATCAAGACGTTGCTCGTATTCACGGAACCAGCCCTTCAAGGAATTCTTGGTGGGGTAACCCAGCTGACGGATGGTCGGTCTGACGCGCTTACCCAGCTTGATGTAGAGCTCAACGGCTCGGATTCGGTCTTCGTAGGAATACATGAACTACCTCTTGGTAGTCCAAGTTTTCGTCCGCACCCCCGGTGGGTCAGCTTTGCGTGGAAATCAACACCAATGTGCAGCTTCATGCCGAAATACCATTGCTGGCCTTTGCGAGTCTGATGCATGTCGGGGTCACGCGCCTTGTCGGCGTTCTTGGTAGAACTGGGCGCTGCGATGATGGTGGCATCCACGATGGTGCCGGTATTGACCTTGAAGCCGCGCTCCTGCAATTGCTGGCCTACCTTGGCAAACAGGGCTTCGCCC
>NZ_JBMIRS010000089.1:0-517 GCF_049198005.1 Paracidovorax sp. MALMAid1276
AGACGATAGGGTCAAAACCTTGGAACTAACCGAACTCAAAATTTGGTGGAGGTAAACGGGATCGAACCGATGACCTCTTGCATGCCATGCAAGCGCTCTCCCAGCTGAGCTATACCCCCGATTTTCTTTGGATAATCACCAAAGAAAAACCCTTGCAAATGCGAAAAACCTGCAAGGGTTTTTTGACTGGCGGAGTGGACGGGACTCGAACCCGCGACCCCCGGCGTGACAGGCCGGTATTCTAACCAACTGAACTACCACTCCTGGCAGGCAGCTTTCGCTTGCATTCTTCAACACAAGCCAAGTGCTACAAACTTGGCGACCCTACGGGGATTCGAACCCCGGTACTCACCGTGAAAGGGTGATGTCCTAGGCCTCTAGACGATAGGGTCAAAACCTTGGAACTAACCGAACTCAAAATTTGGTGGAGGTAAACGGGATCGAACCGATGACCTCTTGCATGCCATGCAAGCGCTCTCCCAGCTGAGCTATACCCCCACTGAATGACTTCAAACAC
>NZ_JBMIRS010000083.1:0-3415 GCF_049198005.1 Paracidovorax sp. MALMAid1276
GATGGATAAGCGCTGAAGCCTATTTTTACCCCAATTTTCACCGACCCATCTTCATATCCCAAGCCCCTCCTCGGCTTTGGGCCGCCGCCTACGATGCCACACCCATGCCCCGCAGCGACCTGATCGTCCACCGCCCCGAAGGCCTGTACTGCCCGCCCGGCGATTTCTACATCGACCCCTGGCGGCCGGTGGATCGGGCCGTCATCACCCACGCCCACAGCGACCACGCGCGCATGGGCTCGGCCCATTACCTGGCCCACGCTGACAGCGAAGGCACCTTGCGCAACCGGCTGGGCGCGGACATCGATCTGCAGACCCTGGCCTATGGCGACGCGATCGACCACCACGGCGTGAAACTGTCGCTGCACCCTGCGGGCCATGTGCTGGGCTCGGCCCAGGTGCGCATCGAACACGCGGGCGAGGTGTGGGTGGCCTCGGGCGACTACAAGCTCGAAGACGATGGCACCTGCCCGCCGTTCGAGCCCGTGCGCTGCCACACCTTCATCACCGAATCCACCTTTGGCCTGCCCATCTACCGCTGGCCCGCGCAGCCCGCGCTGTTTGCCGACATCAATGCCTGGTGGGCCGCGAATGCGGCGGCGGGCAGGGCCAGCGCGCTGTATGCCTATGCCTTCGGCAAGGCGCAGAGGCTGCTGCACGGGGTGGACCCGAACATCGGCCCCATCGTCGTGCATGGCGCGGTAGAGCCGCTGAACGCCGTGTACCGCGCGGCGGGCGTGGCGCTGCCGCCCACCGTGCGCGTGACGGACCCGGGCGTGACCAAGGCGGACCTGAAACGCGCGCTGGTGCTGGCGCCGCCCTCGACCGCTGGCTCCCCCTGGCTCAAACGGTTTGGCGATCATTCCGACGCCTTTGCGAGCGGCTGGATGCTGGTGCGCGGCGCGCGCCGGCGCCGCGGCGTGGACCGCGGCTTTGTGATGAGCGACCACGCCGACTGGCCCAGCCTGCAAAAAGCCATTGGCGCGACCGGGGCCGAGCGCATCATCGTGACCCATGGCAGCACCGAGGTGATGGTGCGCTGGCTGTGCGAGCAGGGGCTGGACGCGCAGGTGTTTGCGACCGAATACGGTGCCGACGGCAGCGAGGACGACACCGGCGCCGCCGCGCCCGCAGCGCAGGACGGCCCCCCGGAGGCCGCCCCATGAAGGCCTTTGCCGCACTGTTCCAGGCGCTGGACGCCACCACCGCCCAGTCGGCCAAGCTGGCGGCGCTGGTGGCCTACCTGCGCGTGGCGGCCCCGGGCGATGCGGCCTGGGCCATCTACTTTCTGGCGGGCGGCAAGCCGCGCCAGATGGTGCCCACCAAACGCCTGAAAGCCCTGGCGCAAGAGGCTGCGGGGCTGCCCGAATGGCTGTTTGAAGAAAGCTACCAGGCCGTGGGCGACCTGGCCGAGACACTGGCCCTGCTGCTGCCGCCCCCAGTGCAGCCGGTGGACCGGCCCCTGGCCGAATGGATGGCGCAGCTGCTGCCGCTGCGCGCCTTGCCGCCCGAAGAGGCGGACGCCCGGCTGCGCGCGCAGTGGAACATGCTGGCACCCGAGCAGCGCTTTGTGTACTTCAAGCTCATCACCGGCAACTTTCGCGTGGGCGTGTCGCGCCTGCAGGTGACGCAGGCCCTGGCCACGGTGAGCGGGCTGGACCCCAAGCGCATCGCCCACCGCCTGATGGGCTACACGCAGATTGGCCGTCAGCCGCAGGCCGGCGACTACCAGGCACTGATGGCCCCCGTGGACGCCGATGCCGACACGCCGGACGCGGCCGATGCGGGCCGGCCCTACCCGTTCTTCCTGGCCCACCCGTTCAGCCAGCCGGTGGCCGACATGCCCGCCGTGCTGGGCGCGGCCGACGACTGGCTGGTGGAGTGGAAGTGGGACGGCATCCGCGCGCAGATCGTGCGCCGTGCGGGCCAGGTCTGGGTGTGGTCGCGCGGCGAAGAGCTGGTGACCGACCGCTTCCCCGAGCTGGGCAAAGCCGCCATGGCGCAGCTGCCGGACGGCACGGTGGTGGACGGCGAGATACTGGTGTGGCTGCCCGAAGAGCCCGGCCCCCGCCCCTTTGCCGACCTGCAAAAGCGCCTGGGACGCAAGACCTTGACGCCCAAGCTGCTGCGCGAGCTGCCGGTGGTGCTGGTCACGTACGACCTGCTGGAGCATGCGGGGCAGGATGTGCGGCCGACGCCCCAAAAAGCGCGGCGGGCTCTGCTGGGGGCTGTGTTGGAGCCCTCCTCACCCTTCCTGCGGAGCCTTCCTGAGCGCGACGCAGGACTTCGACAAGCTCAGCCCGAACGGGTGGGGGAAGCTTCAAACGAATGGAACGCGTGCGCCACCGCTCCTGCAACCGATGTGCCCCCCGAACCGTTCACGCTGAGCCCGTCGAAGCGCGGCGCAGGACTTCGACAAGCTCAGTCCGAACGGATGGGGGAATTCGAGCTGGAGCCTTCTCCACCGCCCGCAGGAGTGTCCGGCGCCACTTTGCGCCTGAGCCCCCTGCTGCACGGCGCTGGCTGGCCCGACCTGGCCCACCAGCGCGAGGCCGCGCGCAGTATGGGCACCGAGGGCTTCATGCTCAAGCACCGCGGTGCGCACTACGGCGTGGGCCGCACCAAGGACGTGGGCGTGTGGTGGAAGTGGAAGATCGACCCCATGAGCGTGGACGCCGTGCTGATCTATGCCCAGCGCGGCCACGGACGGCGCGCAAGCCTCTACACCGACTACACCTTTGCGGTGTGGAGCGGCCCGCCGGAGGACCCCGACCGGCAGCTCGTGCCGTTTGCCAAGGCCTATTCGGGCCTGACGGACGCCGAGATCGCGCGGGTGGACGCCATCGTCCGCAAGACCACGCGCGAGAGCTTTGGGCCCGTCCGCAGCGTGGATGCGACCTTGGTGTTTGAGCTGGGATTCGAAGGCATCAGCAAAAGCCCGCGCCACAAGAGCGGCATCGCCGTGCGCTTTCCGCGCATGCTGCGCTGGCGCCAGGACAAGACCGTGGACGATGCCGACACCCTGCAGACGCTGATGGCCCTGATGCCCGGGCAGGATGCCGGCGCATGAGCAGCACGCCCCGGCGTTCGCGCAAGACGGCATCGGCGGCCGCAGCATCTGGCCCGGCATCGGCCTGGATGGCAGCGCGTGGCTGGCAGCCCTTTGGCTTTCAGCACGAGGTGTGGCAGGCCCTGGGCGAAGGCCGCTCGGGCCTGCTGCATGCCACCACCGGCGCGGGCAAGACCTATGCCGTGTGGCTGGGCGCGCTGCAGCACCTGGCCCACACCCTGCCCGTTCGGGCTGAGCCTGTCGAGGCCAGGGCGCAGCAATGTCCGCCCGCACCCGTTCCGGCTCCCCTTGGCGGAGCCGAGGCTCCGCACCTTTCACCCCCAACCGTTCGGGCTGAGCCTGTCG
>NZ_JBMIRS010000090.1:0-2817 GCF_049198005.1 Paracidovorax sp. MALMAid1276
CGGGTCGTAGAAACAGAGGAACGCAGAGCAGGGCAGCGCGCCGCGCTGACCTGCACCGCAATGCATGCAGCGGTGCGCGCCGCTCCTGTTTCCATCCACCCTTCACGAGGAGAACGCCATGACCCATCCCACGACCACCCCCACCTCCAACAACGCCTTCAACCACACCTCTACCGAAGCCGCAGTGCGCAGTCGTGACCGGGCAGCACAGGCGCACAGCCCGCTGGGCGGCCCGCAAGACGATGCGGGTTCCGGCACCGTTGCCGTGGGCGGCGGCGCTGCCGTGGGGGCCGCTGCCGGCGCCGCAGTGGGGTCCACCGTGGGCGGGCCGGTGGGCGCGGTGGTCGGTGGCGCCGTCGGCGGCGTGGCCGGGGCTCTGGGCGGCGCAGCCGTCGGGCCGGCCAAGGTCGACGAGCCGGCCGACACCATTCCCGTGCCCGAAGAGCCTGAAGTGACGCGTGTGGGCGAATCCCGGCAGGAAGACCTGCGGCGGTAAGCCCTTTGCAGGCCGGCGCGCTGCAGCCCCGGCGAGGCTGCGCGGCCCCCCGGCCGCTGTAGTGCTACCGCAAAGGGTCGGGGAACACCAGCTGCAGGCCCGGCAGCGCGGGCCGCTGAAACGGCTTCCATGCCGCTCCGGATTTGTTCGTTTGCGGCTGGGCCAGCCGGTCGGCCACCGCCCACCAGGCGCTGGGGTTCAGCCCCATGCCGAAATGGCTGGCCACCACTTCGATGTTCTCAGTGTGGGGGTTGTGGCTGGACTGCGCCTGCAGGCTGCCGCGCCACGCCACCACGCCGTCAGACCGCGAGAAGATGCTGGTGGTGGGCACCGGTGGCGCCTCGGGCAGGTTGTAGTTTTCGGTTTCGCGCTCAATGTCGCGCCCGCTGGCGAACTGGTAGATGCGCCAGGCGTTCGTCGAGCGGTGGTGCCCGGCAAACGGGGTGCCCAGGGTGATCACGCAGCGCACCCGGTCGGGCATCTCCTTGGCCAGCTCGCGGGCGTAGATGCCGCCCAGGCTCCAGCCCACCAGGCTGACCGTGTTGCCGCTGGCATCGGCCACTGCCTGCAGCTGGCGCTTGGCAGCGTCCAGCACGCCGTCCCGCGGGCCCAGGTTCAGGCCCTGGCCCCAGCCGACGGTGTTGTAGTTGCGTGAATCCAGATAACGGCGCAGTGGAAGGGTGGTGGCATCCCCCGCCGTGAGGCCCGGGAACACGATCACCGAATGGCCGTCGCCCAGCGGCGCGCGCTGCAAAACGGGCCAGGCGGGCAGCACGGCGCCAAATTCCCAGGGGGCGCGAAGCTCCAGGGCCAGCAGGGGCCATCCAGGCGGAGGAAATGGAGAGGAAGACACGGGGTCTGTGTCTTTGGAGAGACGGGGCATGGGGTGGGGCGTTCCAGGCAGAAAGGGCGAGCGCGTCGCGCGCGCGGTGGTTCTGCGAAGGTAGCATCTTTAGCGACCCCATCCTCCCAATGCCTCTGGAGCCGGCTCTCCAATCCACATGCGCCTGAGAGCCGGTTCAATGTCTTTTTGAAGATCCAAAAAAGACATTGAACAGGCTCTGAGACGAAAGCCTCCCCGTGGCATGCACAACACGGCGTCGTCAAATCGGCAAAAACTGCTCGCAGGCAAAGCCAACGCGCGCCCTGACCCAGCCCTCACGAGAGGCCGCGCCAGACGTCAGTTTCAGCGGCCAGTGCCGCTGCACACAAGGCAACAAGCAACCGACGGATTTTGAAGCACAATTGTTAACAATTGTTGAAAACGTTGGTCTTGCACTTGGGAGGGAATGGGAATGAATCGCCTGAAGATTTCGACTCGGTTGGTGGCGGCGTTTGCGGTCATGTTGCTGCTGCTCATCGCATTGGGTGGGGTGGCGCTGGTGCGGTCCGCCACGCAGCACGCCGCGTTGTCCGATGTCGTGGAAGTGCGGATTCCCATCACACGGATCATGGGCGTGATCGCCGACGGCGTGAACGTGCAGGCCATCCAGTTCCGCAATCTGGCGCTGACCACCGAGGACAGCATCGTGAAGCCGTCGCACGAACGCATTGCGGCTGCGCGCGCCTCCATCGCCAAGGAACTGCCTGCTCTCGACGGATTCATCAAGTCCGAAAAAGGCCGAGAGATCCTCGGGCGCATGCAGCAGCAGCGGGCTGCATTCCTCGCCGCCGGAGATGAATACCTTGGGTTGATTCAAAAGGGGCAGCGCGACGATGCCCTGAAGTTGCTGACCGACAAGGTACGTCCTGTTCAGCTTGAGTATCAGAAGTTCATTCAGGAGCAAGTGGACTACCAGGCGGGAGTGACTGCGGCAGCGGGCGCTCGGGCCAATGCGGCAGCCGATGCACTGGAGCGTGATGTCGCGCTGGTGGGCATCGCTGCCATCGCATTGGCTGTTTTCCTGGCCATCACCATCATCCGTTCCATCACGCGTCCGCTTGCGCAAGCCGTGTTGGCTGCAGACCGGGTGGCGGCGGGAGACCTCGGCACGCGCATCGTCGTGCAGTCGCAAGATGAAACAGGGCAACTGCTCAGCGCCTTGCAGCGCATGCAGCAAAGCCTGGTCAATACCGTGAGCCTGGTGCGCAGCAACGCCGAAGGCGTGGCGGCGGCCAGCTCGCAGATTGCCTTGGGCAACAACGACCTGTCGGCCCGCACCGAGCAGCAGGCCAGCGCACTGGAAGAAACCGCCGCCTCCATGGAAGAGCTGGGCTCCACAGTGCGGCAGAACGCCGACAACGCGCGCACCGCCAACCAGCTGGCCGTGAACGCCAGCACCGTGGCCGTGCAGGGCGGCGACGTGGTGGCCGAAGTGGTG
>NZ_JBMIRS010000091.1:0-402 GCF_049198005.1 Paracidovorax sp. MALMAid1276
GGGCAGCATCCAGCCTGAACACCGCCACCGCATTCACCAGCTCGCCCGCCTGTGCGTTCAGCGCGCTGGCCGCCGCTGCCATCTCCTCCACCAGCGCCGCGTTCTGCTGCGTGGCCTGGTCCATCTGCGTCACGGCTTCGCCCACCTGGCCCACCCCTGCGCTTTGCTCGCTGCTGGCCGCGCTGATCTCGCCCATGATGTCCGTCACCCGGCGGATGGAGGCCACCACTTCCGTCATCGTGGTGCCGGCCTTGTCCACCAGCAGCGTGCCTTGCTCCACCCGCTCCACGCTGGCCGTGATCAGGCTCTTGATCTCCTTGGCCGCCTCGGCGCTGCGCCCGGCCAGGCTGCGCACTTCGCTGGCCACCACCGCAAAGCCCCGGCCTTGTTCGCCCGCGCGGG
>NZ_JBMIRS010000098.1:0-5995 GCF_049198005.1 Paracidovorax sp. MALMAid1276
GGCAACTGCGCCCTGTTTCTGGTGGCTCCAGACAATCGCAGAGACAAGGTCGCTGAGCAACTTCAAAGGCCCGCCTTCTCCAGGGTGTCAGAGCTGGGAATCCGGTATTTGCCCTACAGCCAACTGGAGCAGAACCATGCCTCCATGAGCCGCTTTGGGTCCAGCATCAAGCCACTGCTGGAGATTTCGCAGCGGCTGTGAGCCACGGCTATTTCGTGCGGCGCGCTTCGCTGCGCTCGGCTCTTTGGGCCCCAGGGATGCGGCGACCCACGGCGATGTCGGCAAGATGAAGTTTCTGTTATCCCGAACGGCGGGATTGACGGGTGGCGCCTTGCGTTGCGAAAGCTACAGATCGAACTCCAATCTCTACGATTGGGCGTTGCCTCGGTACAGATTTCGAGGCAGAACTTCGCAAACTCTTCGCCCCAGAAAGCCTCGGCATGAACGTCACGACAAAGCCATTGGATGCACTATTGCCTGTCAGTTCGCTGGGAAACTCTGTGCCCAAAGCACCGAGCATCCAGGGAGGCGGTTTTCTGGACGCGATGAAGCAGGCGCTTTCAACCACAAGCCAGTTGCAGAGTGAGTCTGGTCGCCTAAGCCGCGAGGTCACATTCGGCAATCCCACGGTCAGTCTTGAAGAAACGATGCTCGCTGGAGTCAAGTCGAACATCGCGTTTCAGGCCACTCTTCAGAGCCGCAACCGCATTGTCCAGGCCTACACCGATGTGATGAACATGCAAGTCTGATGCTCGGAGGCCAGAGCAATGCAAAAGTAGATGTCGCACGCACTTGCTGCTAGCGCCGCAGACATGCATGGCGAGCCAATTGGAGGAGGCCCTGTTTCGAAAGACCCCCTCCAGATCAGCCGCCGACCGCCCGGAGAACCCGTTTAGAACCGAGGGGCCTTGGTGGATTCGTCCGAGGTGGCGGCCACGCCTGCATGGTGCGCTGCGTGGTAGCGGTCAGGATAGATTTCATTGAGCTTGCGGCCGTCTTCGCCCACAGCGATGATTTCTCCTTCGCGGATGGCTCGTGCCAACTCACTCTTGACTTGTTCCCGCGTCTTCAACGACTTGCCTGCCACGATCGGATAGCGACCAGACATCAACTCATTGCGTTTGACTCCGAATTCACCGGCCACCATGATGTCACCCGTACGGATAGCCTGCTCCAATTCTTCCCGCACTTGCTCGCGGGATTTGCTAGCCTGAGTCGAAGTAGTCGAGCGATAGGCTCCGGGGTTGATTTGCTTGAGAGTCATCCCCGAGTCGCCAGGAGCAAGCATCTCGCCGTTTTGCTGAGCCTGCGCCAATTCAGCCAGCACTTGTTCGCGCGTCTTGCTGACCGTTTGGTCTGATGCGAACGCGGGAGCTGCGATGAGGGAAAGGATGATGAGCGTGGACTTGAGTTTCATGATGGGGTTTCCTTTTTGGATTAATGGTGATGGTTGAAGTGCAACCGCAGGCCGGTTTTAGAGCGAACGCGGGTGCCGGTGATCGTTGAGAGGGTTCAGGGCAGTTGGCGGGCGTTGACCCAACCTGCCTCGCCGCCGATGTCACGCAGGCCTTCACTGGTGACGGGATTGCGCTTGGCGGTTTGCAGCTCATCCAGAACTTGCTGGCGGGTCTTGGTCAGCTTGGGGCCCGGAACGAGCGGATAAGTGGCTGGATAGTCACGGCTGATCCAGTACAGCGAACCGTCCTTCTGAGCGGCCAGTACGGTGTTTTCAACCGCTTGGCGACTGACTGCGTTGCCTAAATGGTCTGCGGCCAGGCTGACGCCTTCTTCCTGGCTAGGGCTTGCGTGATAAACGGATGTCGCAAACGACGCTGTAGCGGATGCAGCAAGGCTGGCGACGAGGATTGCGGTACGAACTTTCATGATGGTCTCCTGTGACGCCGGATGCCCGGTATGGTCCATCCAGGTGGCGTTTTGTGCGCCACGGAAAGAAGTCTAGAAACCGCACGCCGACTTAGAGGTGACGGACGGATTACGCTTTTGACAGGAGAGATCCGTGGGTCACCGGAGCGAAGCAGCAAGGCGGCTGAAGCTCCGATGTACTAGCGGAGCGCTGCTATTGAAGCGCTGTGTGAGCGCCATCACCATGTCGCTGAGAGCGCAGCGCCGATCAATGCCCTGCCTGCACTTTTTTTTGCGAGGCACGTCCATGGCATTGAACGTTGGACACGAGAATTTCGCCGCAATGTGACGCCGTGATTACGACTCTGATATCTCTGCGTAATGTTCGAGGGCAATGCGGCGCAAATGACTCGTTTGCGAGGGCAATCGTCGGTGACAACCTACAGCGCGACCTGCCTTGAGCGGCGGAAGATCCTTGCACCGCGCAGTCAATCGCGCGGATTCAAGTTGATCCATAAAGCCCTTGAACCTACCCTCAGGAGAACCCAATGAACCATACCAAAAACCGCTTCATGTCGTGCATCGAGGCCTGCCAGGCGTGCGCGACGGCGTGCAACCAGTGCTTCGCCGCGTGCCTTCAGGAGGAGGATGTGAAGATGATGGCGCGCTGCATCGCACTGGACGCTGACTGCGCGGCGATCTGCGGCTTTGCGGCTGACGCCATGGCGCGCAACAGCGAGCACGCGGCTGCCATCTGCGCGCTGTGTGCGCAAATCTGTAAGGCCTGCGCCGAGGAGTGCGCCAAGCATGAAGCTGACCACTGCAAGTCCTGTGCTCAGGCTTGTCTCAAGTGCGCCCAGGAGTGCGACGCCATGGCGCGTGCCGCTTGATCACGTTGCTCAACACTTGGAGAACACCATGAAGAAGTTCCCCGCTTCCCACTCGCTCACCGCTGCCGCTTTCGTTGCTTGCAGCTTGTTGTCGCCCCTGTCTGTTCAGGCCCAGACCGCACCCCATTCCGGCATGAAGGGAGCCGGCATGGATCAATCGATGCCTCAGGGCAAGATGGACATGAAGGCCATGATGAAAGAGAACAACGACAAGATGGCGTCTGTGCCATGTCGGGCAACCCTGATGTGGACTTTGCCCAGATGATGCGGGTCCACCACCAGGGTGCGATTGACATGGCCCAGGCCCAGTTGCGGGATGGCAAGGATCCCAAAATGCTCAAGATGGCCAAGGACATCGTTGCAGCGCAGAAAAAGGAAATCGCTGAACTGGATGCATTTCTGGCCCGCAGTGGCAAGACCCCTGCCGCTCCCGCCAAGTAGTCCTGGGGGACCGATTTCGCAGCCCTGGGTTTTTGGATCGTCGAAATCCAGGGCTGTGCGGTCAGATGCTTGTTGCAGTGCGGGCCCTTGATTGAGATCAAGGGCGGCGGATGTTCCTGCTTGACACTCCCACCGTGTTAAGCCTTATCGTTCCCACAAGGTCTACCACTGATGACTTTTGTTGGAGAACACCATGAACCACGACCACACCACAGAGCATTCGAACGCTACAAATCCGGCTGGAAGCCGCAAAAAGTTGATCGGCGCAGTGATCATGCTTGGACTGATTGGTGCTTTCTTTCTGCTCAGAGAACACTGGTCGCACATCGCTGGCTATTGGCCTTACCTACTCTTGCTGGCCTGCCCACTAATGCACCTCTTCCATGGACATGGGGGCCACGGTTCGCATGGCGGCGGATCCGGTCGCAACTAATCCGGCGCCACACGACACTCACCTTCAGGAATTGCAACCATGGCTACAGCAGCGCCCCACGAACATGCTCATCACGGGCATCAGCCTCATGACGGCCATGAAGGACACGAACCTCGGTCCAAGGCGGCGTTGAAGGATCCCGTCTGCGGCATGCCAGTGACGACCGAGTCCCAATACACCGCTCTCCACGAAGGCCACAACTACTACTTTTGCAGCGCCAAGTGCCAGGGGCGCTTTGTCGAGGCGCCACAGAAGTACGCACCGGGCGCTCAAGGCATGTCTGGAACCGAGCCTGAGGCCACTCAGCCAGGCGCCGTCTACACCTGCCCCATGCACCCAGAGGTGCAGCAGGACCATCCCGGAAACTGCCCTAAATGCGGCATGACACTGGAACCCATGCTCCCCACGCTGGATGAGGGAGAAAACGCGGAACTTGTGGATTTCCGGCATCGCTTCTGGTGGACGCTGCCACTGACCGTGGTGGTCACCATCCTGGCCATGGTGGGACACCGGCTGCAGTGGTTCGAAATGGCCACACAGAGCTGGATTGAGCTCGTGCTGACGGTTCCCATCGTGCTGTGGGCTGGCTGGCCCTTCTTTGTGCGTGGTGCCCAATCCATCGCGAACCGCAGTCCCAACATGTGGACGCTGATCGGTCTGGGCACGGGTGCCGCATTTGTCTACAGCGTGGTCGCCACCGTGGCGCCTGGGGTATTTCCGGCCTCGTTCCAGGCCATGGGCCGCGTGGCGGTTTACTTCGAAGCAGCAGCCGTCATCATCTCGCTTACGCTGCTCGGCCAGATGCTGGAGCTGAAGGCACGCTCGCAGACCTCGGCCGCCATCAAATCGCTGCTGGGCCTGGCCCCCAAGACCGCACGGCGTATCGACGCCAACGGTCAGGAGAGTGATGTCCCGTTGTCCCATGTCCATGTGGGAGACCTCTTGCGCGTACGTCCCGGTGAGAAGGTGCCGGTGGATGGCGTGGTGGTCGAGGGGAGCAGCGCGGTGGACGAAGCCATGCTCACTGGCGAGCCTGTGCCCATCGTCAAAGGACCTGGGGACGCCGTCATCGGAGCCACGCTCAATACCAACGGCGCTCTGGTGATCCGGTCCGAGCGGGTGGGCTCGGCCACCATGCTGTCGCAGATCGTTCAAATGGTGGCCCAGGCGCAGCGCTCACGGGCCCCCATGCAGCGCATGGCGGACCAGGTGGCGGGGTACTTTGTCATGGCCGTGGTGGGCATCGCGTTGCTCACGCTGTTCGCGTGGGGCCTGTTCGGCCCGGAGCCACGTTGGGTCTATGGCCTGGTCAATGCCGTGGCCGTGCTGATCATCGCGTGTCCCTGCGCGTTGGGATTGGCAACCCCCATGTCCATCATGGTGGCCACGGGCCGGGGCGCGACCAGCGGCGTGCTGTTCCGGGACGCCGCTGCCATCGAAAACCTACGCAAAGTGGACACGCTGATCGTGGACAAGACGGGAACGCTCACCGAAGGCAAGCCCTCGTTCGAGCGCGTGGTGGCCATGCCCGGTTTGTCCGAGGACGAGGTTCTTCGCCTGGCGGCCAGCCTGGACCAGGGCAGCGAGCATCCGCTGGCCGATGCCATTGTCGAGGCGGCCCGCGCCAAAGGGCTGGCCCTGGACAAACCCGAGGACTTCGAGTCCGGGTCGGGTATCGGTGTGCGCGGACAGGTCGCTGGACGCCAGCTCGCCTTGGGAAACACGGTCCTCATGGAGCAGGTGGGCGTTTCGGCAAATCCGCTGCTTGCGCAGGCAGAGTCCTTGCGCGCCACAGGTGCGAGCGTCATGTACTTAGCAGCCGATGGGCAACTGCAAGGCCTACTGGCGGTCTCGGATGCCGTCAAGGCGAGCACGCCGGAGGCCCTTGCGAATCTGCATGCTGCGGGACTGCGCATCGTCATGGCCACGGGTGACGGCATGACCACTGCCAAGGCGGTGGGGGCAAAGCTGGGGATTGATGAGGTCCATGGCGAGGTCAAGCCTGCCGACAAGCTGGCTCTGGTGTCACGGCTGCAGGCCGAAGGCCGCGTCGTTGCCATGGCGGGAGACGGGATCAACGACGCGCCCGCCCTTGCCAAGGCAGACGTGGGGATCGCGATGGGTACTGGTACCGATGTGGCGATGAACAGCGCACAGGTCACCTTGGTCAAGGGCGATCTGCGAGGGATTTCCACTGCTCGGGAATTGTCGGAGGCAACGGTGGGGAACATGAAGCAGAACCTGCTGTTTGCCTTCCTCTACAACGCGCTGGGCATACCGATTGCTGCAGGGCTGCTGTATCCCTTCACCGGATGGCTGCTGTCGCCAATGATTGCGGCCCTGGCGATGAGCCTAAGTTCGGCGTCCG
>NZ_JBMIRS010000100.1:0-3295 GCF_049198005.1 Paracidovorax sp. MALMAid1276
TGGTGGCCAGCGAAGTGCGCAGCCTGGCCCAGCGCAGCGCCGTGGCAGCGCGCGAGATCAAGGAACTGATCAGCACATCGGTCGAGCACGTGGAGAGCGGCGCCGGCCAGGTGGGCCAGGCCGGCAAGACCATGGAAGAAATCGTGAACGCCGTGGGCCAGGTGAGCGCGCTGCTGGGCGAGATCTCGCATGCGCTGCGCGAGCAGAGCGACGCCATCAGCCACGTGAATGCTGCCGTGTCGCACATGGACGGCACCACCCAGGAGACGGCGGCCCGGGTGCAGACGGCGGTGTCCACGGCCGCCGCCCTCACCGCGCAGGCGCGCGACCTGGAGCAGGCGGTCGGAGCGTTCAAGCTGTAGCGCCGTCTGCTGCCTCGCACCGTCTGGCTGATGACGGGCGCGGCCAGGCGATGGCAATGTGAGCCCGGGCGAGTGTGGGTTGCGCCGTGCGCCGTGTCGTGGAGCCGGCGCCCAGGGGCGCGCACCCATGGGCCGGGCTGAGGCCGTGGAACCGGCGCCTACAGTCCCAGCGCCTGCAGGCTGCCGCGCCCTTCGCGCAGCACCTCGGGGTCGCCACCTTCGCCCATGGGGGTCAGGTCGACCACTGTCGTGGGCTCCAGCGGGCAGGCACCGGCGTCCACGATGGCGTCCAGCAGCTTTTCGTAGCGCTGGCGGATCTCCTGCGGGTCGTTCAGGGGCTCGCTCTCGCCGGCCGGAATCAGCGTGGTGGCCAGCAGGGGTGCGCCGTGCAGCTCCAGCAGCAGCTGCAGCCCCTTGCGATCGGGCACGCGCAGGCCGATGGTCTTGCGCGAGGGGTGGCTCACGCGGCGGGGCACTTCCTTGGTCGCTTCGAGGATGAAGGTGTAGGGGCCGGGCGTGGCCTGCTTGAGCAGGCGGTACTGGCGGTTGTCCACGCGGGCATAGTTCGCCAGCTCCGACAGGTCGCGGCACAGCAGCGTGAGGTGGTGCTTGTCATCCACCTGCCGGATGCGGCGTAGGCGGTCCACCGCGTCCTTGTCGTCCAGGTGGCACACCAGGGCATAGCTCGAATCGGTGGGCACGGCCAGGATGCCGCCCTTTTGCAGCAGCATGGCGCCCTGCTTGAGCAGGCGCGGCTGGGGGTTGTCGGGGTGGACTTCGAAATACTGGGCCATGGGCTTTCAGGTGCCGGGCGGCTGGATGCGGTGGGCCAACAGCTCCCACACGGGCGTGAGCGCACCGGGCAGCAGCGGCAGCGTGCCCAGGTCGGTATGGGATTCGTCGGGGCTGTGGAAGTCGCTGCCGCGCGAGGCGGCCAGGCCGAACTCCTGCGCCATGTCGGCATAGGTCACATATTCGGCCGCCGTGTGGCTGCCGGTGACCACCTCCACGCCGCGGCCGCCGTGCTGCTTGAATTCGGAAAACAGCGCGTACTCTTCGTTGGCGCTGAACTTGTAGCGTGCGGGGTGCGCAATCACGGCCATGCCGCCGGCCTGGGTGATCCAGCGCACGGCATCGCCCAGCGACGCCCAGCGGTGCGGCACATAGCCCGGCTTGCCTTCGGTGAGGAACCGGCGGAACACCTCGGGCGTGTCGCGGCACACGCCAGTTTCCACGAGGAACCGCGCAAAGTGCGTGCGCGAGATCAGGTCGGGGTTGCCCACGAACTTCAGGGCGCCTTCAAACGCGCGGGGGATGCCCACCTTCGCCAGCTGGTCCGCCATGTCCTTCGCGCGTTCGGCGCGCCCGCCGCGCGTGGCCGCAAGGCCCCGGGCCAGCTGTTCATCGTCCGGATCAAAGCCCAGCCCCACGATGTGCACCGTGGTGTCGGCAAAGGTGACGGAGATTTCGGTGCCTGTGAGGTAGGCCATGCCCTGGGCGCGGGCGGCTGCGGCGGCGCGGTGCTGGCCGCCGATCTCGTCATGGTCCGTGAGGGCCCACAGCTCAACGCCGTTGGCCCGCGCGCGGGCCGCCAGCGCCTCGGGCGTGAGGGTCCCGTCAGACACCACGGAGTGGCAGTGCAGGTCGGCGTTCAGGTAGGAGGTCACCGATTCATTCTACGGGTTTGTCCCGGGGGGCGCCTTTCGCGCGCCGGGGCCGCGCTGGCGTAGGCTATTGGAGGGCCACGAATGTAAGTGCATGTAAACGAAGTGGGCACGAGGCCCGTTCAGCACCGGTTAACCAGGAAAAGAATCTATGCAACTCAACAACATCCGTGTCTCGCGCAAGCTGTGGGGCGCCTTTCTGGCGCTGATGCTGGCCATGCTGGTGATCTCGGGGTTCCAGCAATACCGGGCCAACAGCTCCATGTCACGGGCGCTCGATACGGTCGTCGAGATCGAGGAGCGCATCTCGGCCGCCGTGCGCTGGCGTGGCGCCACCGAAACGGCGGTCAACATGGTGATGGGCGGCGCCGTGACCACCGACGCCGTGCTGGCGCAGCAGTACGACGCCAAGGTCAAGGAAATCATCGGCAGCATCAACAAGATCCAGGAAGGCATCGTGGCGTCTGCCACGGCGCCCGAGGAAAAAGCCGCCATCGCCAAGGTGCTGGACGAGCGCAAGCGCGTGCTGGCGGCCACTGCCAAGGCCTGGGAGCTCAAGGGCGCGGGCGACGCCGTTGAGACCCAGCGTTTTGCCGACAACGAGTTCGCCCCCCTGGTGACCGCCTATCTCAAGGCGCAGGACGACTTCGTGCTGGTCCTGCAGCAGCGCCGCGACGCCATCCGCGCCGAGGCCACCGAGCGCCGCATCTCGTACGCCATCCAGGGCCTGCTGATCTCTCTGGCGCTGATCGTGGTGATGCTGCTGCTGGCGCGCCAGCTGGTGCGCTCCATCACCGACCCGCTGGACCAGGCCGTGGACGCGCTCGACGCCATCGCGGGCGGCGACCTCACGCGCGATCTGCAGTCCACCCGCAAGGACGAGTTCGGACACATGCTGCGCTCGCTCTCGGCCATGGCGGGGCGCCTGCGCGGCGTGGTCAGCGAGGTGCGCACGGGCGTGGAGTCGGTCTCGGCCGCGTCCATCGAAATCGCCAACGGCAACCAGGACCTGTCGGCCCGCACCGAGCAGACGGCGTCGAACCTGGAGGAAACCGCAGCCAGCATGGAAGAACTCACGGCCACCGTCAGCCAGTCGGCCGACACCGCGCGCCAGGCCAACCAACTGGCGGGCACCGCGGCCCAGGCGGCAGCGCGCGGCGGCGAGGTGGTGGGCCAGGTGGTCACCAGCATGCAGCAGATCACCGACAGCTCGCGCAAGATCAACGACATCATCGGCGTGATCGATGGCATCGCCTTCCAGACCAACAT
>NZ_JBMIRS010000101.1:0-995 GCF_049198005.1 Paracidovorax sp. MALMAid1276
GGCCGCCCCGCCGCGCCGGGGGCGTCCCCCTTCCCGAATGGCGCAGCCATTCGAGAGAAGGGGGAAGGCGCGCAGCGCCTCAGGGGGTTGCACCCCTCAATGCGTTCCAGTGATGTAGTGCTCCAGCTGCTCGATGATGAATTTCTGCTCGGAGATGATGTCCTTCACCAGGTCGCCGATGGAGATCATGCCCACGAGCTTGCCGTGGCTGTCCACCACCGGCAGGTGGCGCAGGCGGCCGGTGCTCATGATCTGCATGCACTGCTCGCTGGTCTGGTCGGGCCGCACAAAGCGCACGGCCGACGTCATCACGTCGCGCACCTGCGTGGCCGCCGACGTGCGGCCCATCAACGCAATCTTGCGGGCGTAGTCCCGCTCGGTGAAGATGCCCGCGATGGCCTCCCCCTCCACCACGAGGACGGCACCGATCCCCCGGTCGGCCATGAGCTGCAAGGCATCCAGCACGGACGCCGAGGGCGCGACGGTGTGAACGGCGGAGTCCGGTTTGGACTGAAGAATCTTGGCAACAACGGTCATGCAAGCCTCCCTCTGAACACCTGAAACAGGCACAGGGACATTTCAGCCCATTCGCTGCGCCAGCGCAAGCCACGCAAAGCCTGACCTGTTGCGCCGGCTGCGCCTGCTGCCCCTGCGCGCGCGTTGCCGCCGTGCGTGCGGCTGGCGGTTTCACGCCCCGATTCCCCCCAAGCAACTGCGCCAGCGCAGGCGCTCTTCGAAGCGATTGTTTCTCGCCTGTTGCACAGCCCGCCAAGCGAAACAAACCGAAAAGAACCGAAACCACGGCGAGACGACGCCCTGCAACGCCGCAAGCACCATAGCGGACATGTTCAACGCGCATTGCAAACAGTCTTCGGCCCAACGGCCGGTGGTGCCGCAAAAACACCCCAGGATTGTTTCCAATACCGGAACAGTTAGTTTGCGACTCGATAGTTTTTCTGTGAACAGCCGCGGCGTACAGTTCATCCCATCGATGA
>NZ_JBMIRS010000113.1:0-19841 GCF_049198005.1 Paracidovorax sp. MALMAid1276
GCGCGCAGCGGATGCAGCCCTTCGACAGGCTCAGGGCGAACGGTGCAAGGAGTGTCGAGTGGCCCACCACCCGCTCGGGCTGAGCCTGTCGAAGCCAGGGCACGCAGCAGATGCAGCCCTTCAACAAGCTCAGGGCGAACGGTGCAAGGAGTGTCGAAGGGCCCGCCACCCGTTCGGGCTGAGCCTGTCGAAGCCGGGGCACGCAGCGGATACAGCCCTTCGACAGGCTCAGGGCGAACGGTGAGAGCGATGTGAACGGTGCGAACACCAAAAACTTTGAGTCAGAACAGCCTTCAGCGCTTATCCATCAAGCGCCAAAAGCTATCAACTTGAGAGCATTCATGCAAGCCCGCCAGACACTCGCCGACATCCGGTTCCTGCTGAACGACGTGCTCCGCGCCCCCGCGCAGTGGCAGGCGCTGGCGCCGTTTGCCGACACCGATGCGGACCTGGCCGCGCAGGTGCTGGGCGAAGCGGCGAAGTTTGTCGACACCGCCGTGGCCCCGCTGCAGCGCACGGGCGATGAGGTGGGTTGCCGCTTCGACGCGGGCCAGGTGCACGCGCCACCCGGTTTTCGCGAGGCCTACCAGGCCTTCTGGCAAGGCGGCTGGCCCGCGCTGGCCTGCGCGCCCGAGGATGGCGGCCAGGGCTTGCCCGCAGTGCTTGAAGCGGTGCTGTTTGAATGGCTGGCCGGGGCCAACCACGGCTGGACCATGGCACCCGGCCTGCTGCACGGGGCGTATGAATGCATCAAGCACCACGCCAGCGACACCCTCAAGGCGCAGTACCTGGAGAAGGTCGCCACCGGCGAATGGCTGGCCACCATGTGCCTGACCGAGGCCCACGCGGGCAGCGACCTGGGCCTGGTGCGCACGCGCGCCGTGCCGCAGCCCGATGGCAGCGTGCGCGTGAACGGCAGCAAGATCTTCATCTCCGGCGGCGAACACGACCTGACGGACAACATCGTGCACCTGGTGCTGGCGCGCCTGCCCGATGCACCGGCAGGGCCCAAGGGGCTGTCGCTGGTCCTGGTGCCCAAGATTCTTCAGGACGGCACCCGCAATGCGGTCGTGTGCGAACGCATCGAAGAAAAAATGGGCCTGCACGGCAGCCCCACCTGCGTGATGCGCTTTGACGATGCCACCGGCTGGCTGGTGGGCGAGCCCAACAAGGGCCTCGCCGCCATGTTCGTGATGATGAACGCCGCGCGCCTGCATGTGGGCCTGCAGGGCATCGGCCTGCTGGAGGCCGCGTGGCAAAAAGCCAGCGCCTACGCGGCAGAGCGCCGCCAGATGCGCGCGCCCGGCGCCAAGCACACCAGCCTCATTCAAGACCACCCCGCCATCCGCCGCACGCTGCACACGCAGCGCGCCTGGATCGACGGCGGCCGCGTGCTGGCCTACCACACGGCCCTGCAGCTGGATGTGGCCAAGCACAGCGCCGACGCGGCCGAGCGCACGGCCGCTCAGCGCTGGTGTGCGCTGGTCACGCCGGTGCTCAAGGCCGCGCTCACCGACCAGGGCTTTCATGGCGCCAGCGCCTGCCTGCAGGTGTTGGGCGGCCACGGCTATGTGCGCGAATGGGGCATCGAGCAGATCGTGCGCGACGCGCGCGTGGCCATGATCTACGAGGGCACCAACGAGATCCAGGCCATCGACCTGCTGGTGCGCAAGGTGCTGCCCGATGGCGGCCAAGGCCTGGCGGCGCTGCTGGAGGCCCTGCCCGGCGCCGCCCCCAGCGCTGCGGCCCGCGCGCGCCGCGATGCGCTGGTGCAGATCACGCAGGCGCTGGCCGCGGCCGCACCGGCCGACCCCGAGCTGCCCTACTGGGTGGCCGACGACTACCTGCGCGCCCTGGCGCTGGTGCTGCTGGAGTGGGCCTGGGGCCAGATTGCCCACGCGGCCGGCGAGAGCGCCGATGCGCGCTGGAGCGCCCCGGCCCAGGCCCTTAGCCAGTGGGTGCTGCCGGAGTTTGACCTGCACGCTGCCGTGCTGCGCCAGCGCATCGCGCAGGCACCGAGTTTTGAACAAAAACAGCCCTCAGCGCTTGATGGATAAGCGCTGACAGCTATCAACTGCATAGCAACCCACCAAAGACTGCCGATCACCGCCCGCCGCGTTTCGGGGCCGCGCTGCGGGGTTTCATGAGGCCTTGGAAGAAAACATGGAGACAACACAATGAACGTCCGAAGAAGAGAGCCAGGTGCGCGTGCACGCCTTGCAGCCCTGGCGGCCTTGCCCGCCGCGCTGCTGGTGGCCTGCGGGGGGTCGTCTGAACCCAGCCTGCCGCAGCTGGCCGCCGCCTCGCCGGGCACGCTGCAGTCGTGCAGCGAGCTGGCGGCGCGCATCAACTTTGCCAACACCACCATCACCGCCGCCAACCCGGTTGCGGAAGGCACGCTGACCGTGGCCGGAAAACCCGTGCGCGCGCACTGCCAGATCACCGGGAAGATGTTCGAGCGCGTGAGCACGGTGGACGGAAAGAGCTATGCCATCGGGTTCGAGATGCGCCTGCCCACGGCGTGGAATGGCCGCTTCTTCTATCAGGCCAACGGTGGCATCGACGGCAACGTGGCCACAGCGGCGGGCCCCGTTGGCGGTGGGGGTCCACTGGACAACGCGCTGAACAAGGGGTTCGCCGTGCTCAGCTCCGATGCAGGCCACGTGGGCTCGATGGGGCCGAGCTTCGGCATCGACCCACAGGCAAGGCTGGACTATGGCTACCAAGCCGTGGGCAAGCTCACGCCCATGGCGAAGAGCGCCATACAGACCGCGTATGGCAAGGGGCCAGACCGTTCATACATAGGTGGCTGCTCCAACGGCGGCCGCCACGCCATCGTGGCCGCTGCGCGATACGCGGAGCTCTACGATGGCTTCCTGGTGGGCAACCCTGGAACCCAGCTGCCCAAGGCGGCCATCGCCAACATTGCGGGCGCGCAAATCTACAGCACCCTGGCCAGCACCCCGGGCGACATCTCCACGGGCTTTACGCAGACAGAGCGGCAGCTGGTGTCGAAAGCCGTGCTGGGCAAGTGCGATGCACTGGACGGCAGCACCGACGGGTTGATTCAGGACACGTCGGCCTGCCAGGCGGCGTTCGACCTGAACCGCGACGTCCCCACCTGCACAGGCGAGCGTGACGGCACGTGCCTGAGCGCAGCCCAAAAGACGGGCATCGCCAAGGTATTCAGCGGTGTGACAACCAGCGCCGGCACGAAGGTCTACGCATCGTTCCCGTACGACGCAGGGATCGGAACGAACGGATGGGCGGGTTGGAAGTTCAGTGAATCGCTCAACCGTGACTCGGGTGCCGTGGCGTATATCTGGCAAGTGCCGCCCACCACCGAGCCCCTTGCGACGTTCAATGGCCCCAGCTTCAGTCTGACCAGCGACGTCGGCAAGTTGCTCAACATGGTCAACGCCACCAGCGCGACCTACACCGAATCGGCCTTGTCGTTCATGACGCCACCCAACCCCAGCAATCTTTCAGCCGTCAAAAACCGTGGTGCGAAGGTCATGGTGTATCACGGGACCAACGACCCCATCTTCTCCAGCGACGACACCACCGCCTGGTATGACAGCGTGCGCGCCGCCAACAACGGCGATGCCAGCAACTTTGCCCGCTTCTACCGCGTGCCCGGCATGAACCACTGCTCCGGCGGCCCCGCCACCGACCAGTTCGACATGCTGACCCCGCTGGTGAACTGGGTGGAAAAGGGCGAAGCCCCGGCCACCGTGCTGGCCAGCGCGCGCGGCGCGGGCAACGCCGCCGGTGCCAACGCCGACGTGCCCGCCAGCTGGTCGGCCACCCGCACCCGCCCCCTGTGCCCCTACCCCCAGGTGGCGCGCTACAACGGAGCGGGTGACATCGAAAGCGCCAGCAGCTTCAGCTGCAAATAGCGCCCACGGCCCTGGCCCCTTCGGCCAGGGCCTTTTTGTTGGATGGACCCGAATGTTTTGCTTGCACCCAGACGCCCGTTCGGGCTGAGCTTGTCGAAGCCTTGCACTTGATCCACTGCACGGTTCAACGGGTTCAAACCGACCGGCCCAACATCAACGCGACACCACCCCACCCCTGCCCCCTGGAGACACCGCATGCCACGCCGCACCATCCCCCCCTTCTCTGCCCTGGCCGCCGCAGCACTGCTGGCGGGCTGCGCCAGCGCGCCGCGCACAACGCCGCCGCCCCAGCTCGGCGCCGCCACGCCCGCCACGCTGAAGAACTGCACCACGCTGGCACAGAGCCTGGCGCTGCCCGGCACCCGCATCACATCGGCCGAGATGGTGGCCGAGGGCCCGCTCACCCTGCAAGGCAACACCGTGCAGGCGCCCGCGCACTGCCTCGTCAAAGGCAAGATGAACGAACGCACCAGCGCCGTGGACGGCGCCCCGTACGCCATCGGCTTCGAGATCCGCATGCCCGTGGCGTGGAACGGCCGGTTCTTGTACCAGGCCAACGGCGGGCTGGACGGCAACGTGGTGATGGCCCTGGGCGCGGTGAGCGGCGCGGCGCCCGTCGCCCCCGGCCTGGTGCAGGGCTTTGCGGTGCTGAGTTCTGACGCAGGCCACGGCGCGCCCACGCCCTACTTCGGGCTGGACCCGCAGGCCCGGCGCGACTATGGTTATCAGGCCGTGGGCACCCTCACGCCCATGGCCAAGGACTTGATCAAGGGCGCCTACGGCAAGGGCCCTGACCGCTCGTACATCGCCGGCTGCTCCAACGGCGGCCGCCACGCCATGGTGGCCGCGTCGCGCTATGCCGACCAGTACGACGGCATCCTGGCGGGCAACCCCGGCTTCAGCCTGCCCAAGGCCGCCACCGCGCAGTTGTGGAAGGCGCAGCAATACGCCAAGGTGGCGCCCAAAGACGCCAAAGGCCAGCCCGACCTGGTCAAGGCCGTGAGCCCCGCCGAGTTCCAGCTCATCGCCCGCAAGATCGTGGAGCGCTGCGACGCACTGGACGGCGCCACCGACGGCCAGGTGAACGACGTGCAGGCCTGTCAGGCCGCCTTCAACCTGCAGCGCGACGTGCCCACCTGCACGGGCGCCAACAATGCGAACCCTGCGCGGGACGGAACGTGCATCTCGGCCGAGCAAAAGACCGTGCTGGCCAGCATCTTTGCCGGGCCCAAGAACCGCAAGGGCGAAGCCCTGTACACCGGCACCTGGTTCGACCCCGGCGTGGCTGGCAGCAACTTTGCGTTCTGGCACTTCAACGCCCCCGCCACGCGCGACGCGGGCGCCGTGGCGTTCCTGTTCACCACGCCACCCTCCACCCTGGACGCCTTCAAGGCCACCACGGGCATCCAGTACGCGATGAACTTCAGCATGGAGACGGACTACCCCAGGATGTTCGCCACCACACCGGTCTACACCGAGTCATCGTGGTCGTACATGACGCCGCCCAACCCCGCCAACCTGAGCGCCTTGCGCAATCGGGGCGCCAAGATGATGGTCTACCACGGCGTGGCCGATGGCGTGTTCTCACCCATCGACACCGCGAACTGGATGGACCGCGTGCAGGCCAACCACGGCGGCCAGGCCGACGACTTCGCCCGCCTGTACCTGGTGCCCGGCATGAACCACTGCTCCGGCGGCCCCGCCACCGACCAGTTCGACATGCTGGCCCCGTTGGTGGCCTGGGTGGAACAAGGCAAGGCGCCCGACAGCGTGACCGCGAACGCGCGCGGCGCGGGGGCCAAGGTGGTGAATGCGGAGTTGCCTGCGGGCTGGTCTGCGAATCGCACGCGGCCGCTGTGTGTGTACCCGAAGGTGGCGCGGTACAACGGGACGGGGGATGTGGAGAGTGCGGGGAGTTTTAGCTGCAGGTGAGGGGGCATTTGAAGCGCTGATCCATGCGGCAACGGAGGTTCGAGAATTTTCCGGCCCGGCTTGCTCGCTAGTGAGAAGCGGCAGCTACCACTGCGTGGATCGCTTTGGTCCAGCGCTCAACTCCGGCCCCAGAGACCTTGAACACCCTCGGCTCGCTCGAATGCGTCCTTCGCCGCGAGTACCTGATGGGCACCACCGAGCTCAGGCTCCAACGCTTGCTGAGCGGCCTCCAAGGCCATGGCGCCCAAGGGAGACGTATGGGCTGATCGCGAACTAGAGAGCGAACTGCGGACTGCTCACAGACTTCTCCTAGTCATTCGGGTCTATCGGCGATGGTCACTCACGCCATCGAGTTCCCTAACTCACCCTGCGCGCTTGGATGCTGGCCATGAGTCTGACGGCATCCTTGGCGGGGGGCAGGCCAAACGCACGGCCGTATTCCCGGCTGAACTGCGTCGGGCTCTCGTATCCCACCTCGTATGCAACGGACGTGACGTTTTGCCCCGCTGTCACCAACAGCTTGCGAGCCTGCAGCAGCCGCAGTTGCTTCTGGTACTGCAAGGGGCTCAGCGACGTAACCGCCTTGAAGTGCCTGTGGAAGGCTGACGCGCTCATCGCCGCCTCTTCAGCCAGCTTCTCAACCACTAGCGGCTGGGCAAACTCGCGGCGGATGCGCTGAATGACGTTGTTGATTCGGGCAAGCGCCGAATCCGGCGTCGCGATGTCGCGCAGCATCCAGCCCATGGGCCCCTGCAACACCCGGTAGAGGATTTCGCGTTCGAAGGCTGGCGCCAGGGCGGGAATGTCAGCGGGCCGGTCCATCAGTCGCAGCATGCGTACCCAGGCGTCCAGCAACTCAGGCGTCACAGGCGCGACGGAGAAGCCTTGTTCAGCCTCAGCAGGCGCTGGCTCGGGCAGCGTTGACAAGAAATCCGCCAGAACGGAGGCATTCAGCGTCAACGCGACAGCCAGATACGGCGAGCCATCTGCGGCCGGCCTCACGACGCCCGCTGCCGGCAAGTCGACCGACATGACGAAGTAGGTGGCAGGGTCGTAGTCCAGAGCCTGCTCGCCCACGGTCAGCGTCTTCCCTCCTTGCAGGATGAGGTTGACCATCGGGTCGTAGACGGCGGCCAGCTCGTGCTCCGGGATGCTGCCCTGGACCATGAACACGCGCGGAATACCGGTTTTGGTCGGGCGGTTCTCAGCACGACTGGCCAGGGCCCGCAGTTCATCGAGTTGCTGTTGCATGACGCCATTAGAAATCGATCCTACGGTTCCGGCAGTACGTAGATGCCACAGACAGGAATAGGCAGGAATCGAGCAGAAACCGTTGCGCTCAACGTAGGGCGATTCCCTATCGTTCAGTCACCCCAACCACTGAGCTTTAGGAGCCTGAAATGAGCAACAGCAAAGTCATAGTCATCACTGGCGGCAGCCGCGGTATCGGCGCCAAGACGGCCTTGGAAATGGCCCGTCGCGGCTTCGGCGTCATCCTGACCTACAACGCCAACCCCGATACCGCCCATGCTGTGGTGCGCGACATCGAGAAACGCGAAGGCAAGGCAGTCGCGCTGCGGCTGGACGTCGCCGATACGTCCAGCTTCGCCGCCTTCCGCACCGAAGTCGAGCAAGCGCTGGCCGCCACCTGGAACACCACGAACCTGGCGGGGTTGGTCAACAACGCAGGGTACGGCTTGTTCCAGCCCATCACCGCAGTCACCGAAGCCCAGTTCGATGGCCTCTTCAACGTCCACCTCAAAGGCCCCTTCTTCCTGACGCAGACGCTGCTGCCGCTGCTGCGCAAGGGTTCGGGCATCGTGAACGTGACCAGCGCCACCACCCGCGTTGCCACGGCCGGCGTGGCGCCCTATGCCTCGTTCAAGGGTGGTCTGCAGGTCCTCACGCGCTATATGGCCAAGGAGTTCGGCGAGCAGGACATCCGCGTCAACTCCGTGTCGCCCGGCCCCATCCGCACGGAACTGGGCGGCGGCCTCAACGACGAGTTCGAAGCGCTGCTGTCGTCGCAGACGGCCCTGGGCCGCGTTGGCGAGCCGGAGGAAGTCGCCCGCGCAATCGCGTCGCTGCTGACCGAGGACAGCTGCTGGATCAACGCACAGGACATCGAGGTGTCCGGCGGCTACGTGATCTAACCACCCGTGAGAGCGCACGTCATGTTTCTGACTTCATCCAACCCTTTGCCGCTCAAGCTCATCGCTGGCGCGCTGCTGGCACTGGCGGTGACTGCGCTGGAAGCCTGGCTGCGCGTCCCCATCGGGCCGCTGCTCGACGGCTATCTGCAAGACGCCGTTTCGCGCGTCACCGGCCTGCTGCGCCGCCTTCCCACTCCCACGTTCATCCCGGAGGCCCTGTGCTAGACCATGTGTTTTTGTCGGTGAGTGATACCGACCGCGCCATTCACTTCTATACCCATACGCTCAAGCCGCTGGGCATCGTCAACCGGCTTGACTACGACGGGCGCGATGGCCCGCCGGGCCACCCCGACCTCAAGGGCTTCGGCGCCAACGGGCGGATGTTCTTCTGGCTACGCCGAGGTGAGGTGGACGCACGCGCGGCCCACGTCGGTTTCGTGGCCAGCAACCGGGCTGCAGTCGATGCGGCCTACGCAGCAGCGATGTCCGCCGGCGCCACCGACAACGGAGCCCCGGGCGCTCGCCTGCACTACGACCCTCGGTACTACGCCGCCAACGTTCTGGACCCCGACGGGTACAGCCTCGAGTTTGTCTACAAACCCTGGCAGCACGCCAGCGCTTCCGAAGGGAACCATCATGAGTGAAGCAATGGAGATCACAACCTTCCAGTTGGTGAAAGGCAAGACGATCAAGGACTTCATCGCCGCAAACGTTGACGTCGATGCGTGGCTCCAGAAGCAGCCTGGCTTCATCTTGCGGCGCATCTGCGAAGGCCGGGACGGCTGGGTCATCGACATGCTGCTGTGGAAGTCTGCCCGCGACGGGCAGCGTGCGGCCGCCGGAATCATGACCAAGCTGTCCGGCTCGCCAGTTCACGCTGCCATCGACCAGGCCACCGTGGACTGGACCATTCAGACGTGCCGGCATCGCCTGGGCTGATCTGCGTTCTGTCCGAGACTAAGGAAACTGCAATGGCTACTCTGGATCACATCGAGTTCGCGGTGAGGGACTCGAGCGTCTCCTTGGACTTCTACAAGGTTGCGTTGAGGCCTCTCGGCATGACCGTCGTCGTGGCCCTAGGACCAACGGAAGCCAGAACTGGCTCCCGCTATGGCCTTGGCACCGATGACTACCCGCGCCTATGGATTCATGATGGAAAGGAAGGTGGTGTTGGCATGCATGTTGCCTTCTCAGCGGTGAAGAGAGCGCAGGTGGACGCGTTCTGGACAGCTGCCGTCGCCGCAGGCGGCGTGGACAACGGCTCGCCAGGTGTGCGGGCGCGGTATCACGACCAGTACTACGCCGCCTATGTGCTCGACCCGGATGGCAACAACATCGAAGTAGTCTGCCAAATGCCAGCATAGGCATCGTCGACCCGGTTTCGATGGTCAAGCGAGATGGAGCGTCGCAACGCAACTGATGGTTAAATTCCGCCTTTGAGCCTAATGCGCCGCTCCAAATACCCAGCGTTGCTAGGTGCCTCGCCATGGTTCCGCAGCGGCATAAGTCACGCCCTCGATGGCTAGCCGGTTCACCGTGCGGAGTTTCCGCCGAGCAATGGTTTTGACGGGGCTGAACTCACGGGCTGGAGTAACTCGCACATTCTTGGACTGAAACAGCCCAAACCGCCGCAAGAAAGCTTGCTACTACTTCCACGCACCCGGAGTGTGTCCACCCGGCATTTTCGATCTGCTGACTTGTTCTCGCATTCTTCCCTTGGTCATAGGGCCAATTGAGTTTCCGTTGGCTCATGGGTTGCGAGCCTCATTTTGGTCCTGCGCTGGGCGGTGGCCCGCGTCGTATCTGGCGACTGCGGAGGCTCGCCGCGCTTCACCATGGTCTTCTTGGCAGTACGTCGCGCTGCATCGGTTTGCAGTCTCTCAAAAACTTCTTCCGTGATCTCCAGTTCCATTCCATGCGAATTCCTGGCTCGGCCAGCACCTGCAGTGCGCGGACCACTTGGCCAATGACAGCAACGTTTCGATGGGGATTTTTGGCGCGAATCGAGGCATTGAATTCGATTCATTTTGCTACGGGGAGCGAAGGCAAGAAAACGCAAAGATCGTTGCGATTCCTCTGGAAGAACTGGATTGAGCATTGAAATCGAAGCAATCGTTTCGATACTGACCCGTACTTCCACCTTGCCACCAAGTCAGGCCTGCCGCTCCTACGCGCGCCCAAGGGCGCCGCTTTGCCGGGACACAGCGCAGACAAATGCTTCGACCTGTGCCCCACATGCAGCACACCACGCACAGCTTTAGCCCCCTTGCCCTCTGGACCGGTTTGCGGCGCCAGCACGTTCGAGCAGGGCACACCAACACATTTGCCACCCCACTGACAACCCGCTGTCAGCAGCCCCCGCGCACCATCGGGGCTCCTTCATTTTTTGCTTTCACCCCAAGGAGCCCATCTTGAAAAACGCCATCACCTGGTTTGAAATTCCCACCACGCAGCTGGACCGCGCCCAGGCCTTTTACGAGGCCGTGCTGGGCCAGCCCATGCGCCGCGAGGCCATGGGCGATAGCGAGGGGGCGATGTTTGCCTATGACCCCGAAGCCGATGGCGTGGGCGGTGCGCTGCTGATGGGGCCCACGGCGCCGCCGCTTGCGGCGGGGGGCACCCTGGTGTACCTGGATGCCTCGCCCTCGCTGGACGCGGCGCTGGAGCGCGCGGTGGCTCAGGGCGGCCGGGTGGCGCTGCCCCGGCAGGCGCTGCCGCCGGGCATGGGGTTTTTTGCGCACATCCATGACCTGGATGGCAACCGCGTGGGCCTGCACGCGCTGGGCTGACGGGTTGATCGTTTGACTTGACTGGCAACACCCTGAAAGGAGACCCAATCATGGAAGCACAGCAGATTCACCGTGGACGGCTGATTGACCACATTCAACTGGTGGTGCGCGACCTGCCCGCGAGCCAGGCCTTTTACACCGCCGTGCTGGGCGCGCTGGAGGTGCCGATGGGCGGCACGGGCGACGATTACTTCTGGGCCGACGAGCTGTTTGTGTCGTCGGCCACCAGCGTGGCCGCGCACGGCCACCTGACGGGGCGGCACCACCTGGCGTTTCAGGCCCGGGACGAGGCGATGGTGCAGGCGTTTTACCGCGCGGCGCTGGCGCATGGCGGCACCGACAACGGCGCGCCCGGGCTGCGCCAGTACCACCCCGGCTACTACGCCGCGTTTGTGCTGGACCCGGATGGCAACAACATCGAGGCGGTGTTCCACGGCGAGGCACAGCGCAGTGCGGCGTCGGTCACGGTGACGTTTTGATGGGCTGGCGTGCGCCACGCTTGGGCGGCGCGGGCTGAGCGGCGTTGGCGTGTGGCGCGGGGCTTCGACAGGCTCAGCCTGAACGGGTGGGGGTGTTCAGCGGTGCCGATGTCGCCGTGGACCGCGCCTGGGATGCTCTTGCGTGGCGCTGCTCTTGTAGAGCACGTGGGAGGCCCGTGCGGGGCTTCGACAAGCTCAGCCTGAACGGGTGGTGGGTGGCTCGGCGGTACCGATGCCGTTGCCGACGCGAGGCACCCCCGCTGGCCGCTGTCAGCACACGGCCATGAGCGTGTCGACCACGCGGCGCTGTGCGGCGCTCAGGGCGTGGTAGCCCTCGCGCAGCATGCGCAGGACGATGGCGTGGATTTCCTGGTCGATGTGGGGCATGGTGTTCTCCTTGAAGCATGCAGTGCGTGCCCCGGCCCTCACCGGGGAGCTGGGCATGCGGCGCATGCGTGCCGTTGCCCCGGGCCGACCGCCCGGTGGCGGCAGCGCCGGATGCCACTGTGCGCGTCTGGCGCGCACCCCGGTGACGCGATGAGAGGGGCAATGGCCTGCCAATCCTGCGGCGCTGCCGCACACAGCCGCCGCGCTGTGCGACCATTTGCTATTTTATTGATAGCTGTCAACGCTTATCCAGTAAGCGCTGAAGCCCAAAAACACTTCAAACTTCAAGGGTGCGCAGGGCTTGCGCGCACCCGGGCCAGGGCTGCGGGCACGTCCGTCCATGGCGGGCGGCCGGGGGCGTAGCGCTGGCGCATGTAGCCCGCCAGCTCGGTGATCTGCGCATCGCTGAGCGCGTGGCCAAAGCCGGGCATGAAGCCGATGTCGCGCGTGGCCGGCGACTGGATGCCGTGCACGATGACCTGCAGCAGGTTGTCGGGCCGGTCGCTGTGCAGGTTGGTGTTGAGCGCCAGCGGAATGTTGACGCCCAGCAGCTGCGGCCCGTCGCCGTCGTGGTGGCAGGCGGCGCAGGCGCCGTTGAACAGGCGCTGGGCCTGGCCGGGCTGTGGTGCCAGCGCGGTGGCCTGGGCCACGGCAGCGGCGGCGCGGGCCTCCATGGGCGTGACTGCCTCGGGTTGTGCAGCAGGCTCTGCCTGAAAGGACGCGAGGTAGCCCGCCATGGCGCGGATGTCGTCGTCGGGCAGGTGGGACAGCTCGCGCACCACGGGCGCCATGGGGCCGGATGCACTGCCGTGCTGCGGGCTGTGGCCGTGGCGCAGGTAGCCATACAGTGCATCGGCCGTCCAGGGCACGGGCGCCTTGGACAAGGCCGTGAGCGCGGGCGCCTCCCACCCGTCAATGAAAGCGCCGGCCAGGAACGCGGCCCCGCCCTGCTCGGCCCCCAGCGCGTTGCGCGGCGTGTGGCAGGCGCCGCAGTGGCCCACGCCCTGCACCAGGTAGGCGCCCCGGTTCCAATCGGGCGGGCGAGTGGGGTCGGGCTTGAAGGGCGTGGCATCGTGGAACAGCGCGTTCCAACCCGCCATGAGCGGGCGCACGTTGAAGGGGAAGGCCAGCGCGGTCTGGGGCACCTCGGACCGCACGGGGGGCTGCGCCATCAGGTAGGCATACAGCGCGGTCAGGTCGTCGTCGCTCATCTTGGCGAACGAGGTGTAGGGGAACGCGGGGTACAGGTGCTTGCCATCGCGCGAGATGCCTTCGCGCATGGCGCGCTGGAAGGCGCTGAAGGACCACTGGCCGATGCCCGTTTCGGCGTCGGGCGTGAGGTTGGTGGTGTAGACCTTGCCGAAGGGCGTGTCCATGGCGCGGCCGCCCGTGTTGGGCGTGCCGCCCGGTGCGGTGTGGCACACCACGCAGTCGCCCGCTGCGGCCAGCAGGCGCCCGCGTTCGACGGTGGCGGCGTTGTAGACCGATGCGCTTGCCGTCTGCACCACGGGTGCGATGGACGGGCGCCAGCCCAGCAGCGCGGCGCCCACGGCAAACACACCGGCCGCCAGCGCGCCCGTGCGCGCCCACACGCTGCGGCGGCGCGGCCAGGGGGCGTGGCCGGGCACGGTGGGTGCGGACAGCTCCGGCGTGGGCAGCACGTCGGCGGGCGGCACCGCAGGGTGCTCGGCTCCCGCACCCACATGCCCTGCCCCGGCGGCAGCTGCCTCGGCTGCGGCGGTGAGTGGGCTCAGCCCCGCCCGCACCACCTCGGGCGTGAAGGGCGGCGCGCGAAAGCGCACGCCGGTGGCGTCAAAGATGGCATTGGCAATGGCCGCCGTGCCCGGCACGGAAGACGACTCGCCCGCGCCCAGCGGCGCCTCGTCCTGCCGGGGCATGTGCAGGACCTCGATGACCGGCACCTCGCGGAAGCTCAGGATGGGGTAGCTGCCCCATTCGCGCGTGTCCACGGCCTGCTTGACGGGCTCGAACGTCACCTGTTCTTTCAGCGCGCGGCTGGTGGTCTGCAGCACGTTGCCGTGCACCTGCTGCTCTACGCCTGCGGGGTTGACCATCAGGCCTGCGTCGTGGCCCACCACCACGCGGCGCACGTGCACCTCGCCGGTTGTCTGGTTCACGTCCACATCGGCCACCCAGGCGGCCCAGGCGGCGCCAAAGCCGGGCCACTTGCTGTGGATGTAGCGCGCGTAGGCAAAGCCCTGGCCCTGCACCCAGTCACCGCCCGCATCCACCTGGCGCGGGCCGGTGCGGGGCTGCCAGCCGGCCTTGGCGGCGGTGGCGCGCACCAGCTCGGCGGCGCGCGGGTCGTTCAGCAACTGCAGGCGGAACTGCACGGGGTCCACCCCGGCGGCCGTGGCCAGCTCGTCCACATACGACTCATGCGCGAAGGAGTTGGGCAGCGCCGACACGCCGCGCAGCCACGACGCGCGCACGATGGGTGGCATGTCGTTGACGGCCACGCGCAGGTGGTCGTACTGGTAAGGCGGGCGCGCGGTGCGGTCGCCCATTTCGTAGGCCTGGGCCGTGGGCTCGATGGTGCGGGTGAGCAGCAGCGCGAGCGTGGGCGCGCCGTTGGACGGATACGAGGTTTCAAAGTCGTAGGCCGCCACCGAGCCATCGGCGTTGAGCCCGCCGCGCACCTGCATCAGCTGCGCCGTGCCCTTGGGCTCCCACAAATGCTCCTGCTCGCGCGTGAGCTGCACGCGCACGGGGGCGCCCACGGCGCGCGAGAGCAGCGCGGCGTCGGCCGCCACGTCGTCGGCGCCGTTGCGGCCGTAGCAGCCGGCGGCCTCCATGCGGATGAGGTCGATGTCCACATCGGCCAGGCCCATGAGGCGGGCCAGGTCGGCGCGCAGCACGTGCGGGTTCTGCGTGCCGGCCCACACGGTCATGCGCGGGTGGCCAGCGTCATCCTGCGCCCGCCAATCGGCCACCGCGCACGAAGGGCCGATGGAGCCGTGCAGCTGGTAGGGCCACACGTAGGTGCGGGGCATGGCGGTGTCGGCAGCGGCCAGGGCGGCGTCCACATCGCCCTCGTCCACCAGGCGGCGCTGGGTGGCGGGGTTGGCGCGGATGGCCTGGGCAATGGCCTCGGGGCTGTCCTGGCGCGGAAAGCCGGGCCAATTCTTCCAGCGCACCTTCAGGTCGCGCAGGGCCTGCTCGGCCTGCTCTTCACGCTCGGCGACGATGCCCACGAAGTCGCGGACCACCACCACGGCGCGGATGCCGGGGATGTGCGCGATGGACGCTTGATCGACCGATTCGAGCGTGTTGCCGATGAAGTCGCCATGGTCCGCCCCCGCATAGGGCGGGCGCACCACGCGGCCGTGCAGCATGCCGGGCACGCGCATGTCGTGCACAAAGACCAGCTCGCCGCTGACCTTGGCGGGGATGTCCACGCGCGGCACGGACTGGCCCACCACGCGGTAGTCGGCAGCGGGCTTGGTGGGTGTGGCGTCTGCCAGCTCCAGCGTGGCGTGTGCGCCCGCCAGCAGCGCACCGTAGGCCACGCGGCGCGACGGATCTGCCGTGACCTGCACCACACCGGCACGCACCTGCAATTGATCCACCGGCACACCCAGCCGCTCTGCGGCCTGGGCCACCAGCCAGTGGCGCGCCTGTGCGGCAGCGGTGCGCAGGGGCCTGGCGTGGATCTGGATGGAGGCGCTCGCAATGGTGGCGCCCTGGTTGGGCGCGCGGGTGGTGTCGCCCAGCACCATGTTCACCTGCGCCAGGGGTAGATCCAGCTCTTCGGCCACGATCTGCGCGAGTGCGGTGCGGATGCCGGTGCCCAGGTCCACATGGCCGTTGAGTGCGGTCACGCTGCCGTCGTCCCACACGGCGATCAGGATCTCCACGCCCTCAACCGGGTTGCCCGCCACCAGGGCGGGCTGGCCCTTGACGGGTGGCGGTGCAGGCGGCGGGTGGCGCACCACCAGGAGCACGCCCTCGGCGGCATGGAAGTCGGCGCGGGTGAGCGGGCTGTGGGCGCGCAGGGATGGAGGCGTAGTCATGCCTGGCCCTCGCGCATCAGCACTGCCGCGCGCAACACGGCGCGGATGATTTCGACATGCGTTCCGCAGCGGCACAGGTTGGCCGACAGCGCGCGGCAAATGGCAGCTTCGTCGGGGTCGGGGTTTCGCTCCAGCAGCGCCACGGCCATCATCACCATACCGTTCAGGCAATAGCCGCACTGCGCGGCCTGCTCGTCCACAAAGGCCTGCTGCACGGGGTGCAGGCCCGCCGGGCGGCCGCAGCGCGCGGGCAGGCCTTCCAGCGTGGTCACCTCGCGGCCCGCCATGCCCTGCGCGGGAATCACGCAGGCCCGCGCGGCCACGCCGTCCACCAGCACCGTGCAGGCGCCGCACTGCCCCAGGCCGCAGCCGTACTTGGGGCCGTTGAGCGCCAGGGTGTTGCGCAGCAGGTGCAGCAGGGTTTCGGCAGGGCCTCCCTGCGGCGTGCAGGCCGCGCCGTTGACGCGCACGACGCTCGCTGGCGCCGGGTGCAACGGGGACGGGGGTGTTGCGGGCATGCAGGCGGCCACGGGTGCGGATGCAGGCTACACGCTGAGGTAGGCGCGCCGCACCTCGTCGTTGGCGGCCAGCTCGGCCATGCTGGCGTGGTAGCGGATCTGGCCCTTTTCCAGCACATAGGCGCGGTCGGACACCAGCTCGGCAAAGTGCATGTTCTGTTCAGACAGCAGGATGCTCACGCCCTGCTCCTTCAGCTCCACGATCATCTGCGCCATCTGCTCGACGATGACCGGCGCCACGCCCTCGGACGGCTCGTCGAGCAGCACCAGGAAGGGGTTGCCCATCAGCGTGCGCGCCACCGTGAGCATCTGCTGCTCGCCGCCACTCATGCGGCCGCCGGGGCGGTCGGGCATTTCGCCCAGGTTGGGGAACAGCTGGAACAGGCGCTCGGGCGTCCAGGCGGGCGCATCCACGCCGTCGGGCCAGCGGCGCGGGGGCTGGCGGCCCACCTCCAGGTTTTCCATCACGGTGAGGTCGGTGAACACGCGGCGGTCTTCCGGCACAAAGCCCAGGCCCAGGCGGGCGGCGTCGTGCGGGTCGCTTTTCGACAGGTCGTGGCCCATGAAGCGGATGCTGCCCTTGCGCTTGGAGAGCATGCCCATCAGCGTCTTGAGCGTGGTGGACTTGCCCGCGCCATTGCGGCCCATCAGGGCCACCACTTCGCCCCGGCGCACTTCCAGGTCCACGTCATACAGGATCTGCGCCGCGCCATACCAGGCCTGCAAGCCCTTGGCCTGCAGCAGCGCGCCCTGGGTGTCGGTCATCGTCGTCGTTGTTGTTGTCATACCCCAGCCTCCGCAGCGGTGGCCTTCTTTTTCTTTTCAAAGGTCTTGCCCGTGCCGAAGTACACCTCCTGCACCTTGGGGTGGTCGCGCAGTTCCAGCGGCTTGCCTTCGGCGATGAGGCGGCCGCGCGCCAGCACGATCATGCGATCGGCATACGCGAACACCACGTCCATGCTGTGCTCGGTGAAGAGCACGGCCATGTGGCGATCGATCACGAGCTGCTTGGTCAGCGCCATCAGCTCGTTGCGCTCCTTGGGGGCCATGCCGGCGGTGGGCTCGTCCATCAGCAGCAGCTTCGGCGCGTTGGCCATGGCAATCGCCAGCTCCACGCGCTTCACGTCGCCATAGGCCAGCACGCTGCAGGGGCGGTCGGCCTGGGCCTTCATGCCCACCTGGTCGAGCAGGGCCAGGGCTTCGTCGCGCTTGTGGTCGGCCGCCTTGCGCCACATGGCAAACAGACGGCTGTCGTGCGAGATCAGGGCCATCTGCACGTTTTCCACCACCGTCAGCGAGGCAAAGGTTTCAGCGATCTGGAAGGTGCGGCCCACGCCCATGCGCCAGATGTCGCGGGGTTTGCGCCCCACCAGCTCCTGGCCGTTGAGTTGTATGGAACCTGCATCGGCGGGCAGCTGTCCGTTGACCATGTTGAAGGTGGTGGACTTACCCGCACCGTTGGGCCCGATCAGCGCCAGCAGCTCGCCCGCCGCCAGTTCGAAGTGGACGCCATCCACCGCCTTCACACCGCCAAAGGACTTGCCCAGGCCGGTGACTGTGAGCAGGCTCATGCCTGGCCCTCCTTGATGTGCTTGGCTTCGCGCCTGTTGTCGAAGATCTGCTTGATGGCGCCCGCAATGCCCTGCGGGAACAGCAGCACCAGGATCAGGATGATGACGCCCAGCATGGCGCGCCAGTAGTCGGTGTTGCGCGCCACGGTGTCGTGCAGCCAGGTGAAGGTGACAGCGCCCACCACCGGGCCCGCCAGCGTCTGGATGCCGCCCAGCAGCACCATGACGAGGCCGTCCACCGAGCGGCTCACGTGCAGGGTTTCGGGCGAGATGCTGCCCTTGGAGAACGCGAACAGCGCGCCGCCCAGGCCCGCGAACAGCCCCGCAATGACGAAGGCCGTCCACTGCATGCGCTTGACGTCGATGCCGATGGCGTCGGCCCGCAGCACCGAGTCACGCCCCGCCCGCAGCGCATAGCCGAAGGGCGAGAACAGCACGCGCCGCAGCACCAGCACGCCCGCCGCCACCAGGGCCAGCGTGAGGTAGTAGTAGTTGCGTTTGTCCGACAGCCATTCGGCCGGCCACACGCCCGTGAGGCCGTTGCTGCCGCCGGTGAAGCCGTCCCACTGGTAGCAGATGGCCCAGGTGATCTGGGCGAATGCCAGCGTGAGCATGGCGAGGTACACGCCCGACAGGCGCACGCAGAACCAGCCATACAGCAGTGCGCCGGCGGCGGCGGCCAGCGGCGCCAGCACCAGGGCCAGCTCCATGGGCACACCGGCCGCGCGCACCAGCAGCGCGGCGGCATAGGCCCCCAGGCCAAAGTAGGCCGCGTGGCCGAACGAGTGCATGCCCGCCGGGCCCATGATGAAGTGCAGGCTGGCCGCAAACAGCGCGGCGATCAGCAGGTCGATCATCAGCACCGTGAGGTAGGGCGAGCCCGTGGTGACCAGCGGCAGCAGCACCAGCACGGCCACCAACGCGGCGCCGCCGGCCTTGAACCAGCGCTCCGGCTGGCGCAGCGGCGCCTCGGGCAGGCCGGTGTTGCGGCTGGCGCCCTGCGGGCGGCCCATGAGGCCCCAGGGGCGCCAGATCAGCACCACGGCCATCACCAGAAACTCCACCACCAGCGTGAGCTTGGAGAACGACACGCTGACGCCCAGGATGTCCACCACGCCCAGCCAGATGCAGATGGCCTTGATCTCGGCGATCAGCAGGGCCGCCACATAGGCGCCGGGAATGGAGCCCATGCCCCCCACCACCACCACCACAAAGGCGGCGCCGATGGTATGCAGGTCCATCTCCAGCGTGGCGGGCTCGCGCGGCAGCTGCAGCGCACCGCCCAGGCCGGCCAGCATGGCGCCCAGCGCAAACACGGCGGTGAACAGCCAGGCCTGGTTCACGCCCAGGGCGCTGACCATCTCGCGGTCTTGCGTGGCAGCGCGCACCAGCGTGCCCCAGCGTGTGCGCGTCAGCAGCAGCCACAACAGGCCCAGCACCACCGGGCCCACCACGATGAGGAACAGGTCGTACGAAGGAAACTGCCGGCCCAGGATGCTGACCGAGCCCGACAGGCCGGGCGCGCGCGGGCCCAGCAGTTCCTCCGGCCCCCAGATCCACAGAGCCGCATCCTTGATGACCAGCACCAGCGCAAAGGTGGCCAGCAGCTGGAACAGCTCGGGCGCCTTGTAGATGCGGCGCAGCAGCAGCACCTCCACCAGGGCCCCCAGTACGCCCACGGCGGCGGCCGACAGCAGCAGCGCGGGCCAGAAGGCCAGGCCCGTGCCCAGCTTGTCCACCAGCGAATAGGCGATGTAGATGCCCACCATGAAGAACGAGCCGTGCGCAAAATTCACGATGCGCGTGACGCCAAAAATCAGCGACAGGCCCGCGCCCACCAGGAACAGCGAGGACGCCCCCGCCAACCCGTTGAGCAGCTGCACGACAAAACTCGAAAAACCCATCTGTGGTCTCCGCGGCGCGCAACCGGCACCGCCTACTAGCTACGAAACTGGCACGCACCCCGCGCGGGCAGCCGCGCAAGGGCCGCCCCGCCGCGCTGGCTGCGTCCCCTTTCCCGAATGGCGCAGCCATTCGAGAGAAGGGGGAAGCGGCGAAGCCGCTCAGGGGGTTGTCACT
>NZ_JBMIRS010000115.1:0-1966 GCF_049198005.1 Paracidovorax sp. MALMAid1276
TCCCGCCCTTGAACGAGGCATGCTGCCGATCAGCGAGCCTGCGAGCGCGCCCCGGCTTCGACAAGCTCAGCCCGAACGGATGGGTAAGCGCCAGCGCCCGGTCCGGGCGGGGTGGTACACAAACCTCGGCCACAGCATGCAATCACGACAACCCACCCAGAAGCACGCTACAAAAACAATAGCTGTCAGCGCTTTGCCAGAAAGCGCTGAAGCCCAAAAACAATCAAAACCGCGGCAAATCGGGGTGCTTGATCTGCCCCCCGCGCACCAGCATCTTCCCGTACTCCGCACACCGGTTCAGCGTCGGAATCACCTTGCCCGGGTTCAGCAACCCCGCCGGGTCGAACGCGTGCTTGAGGCCCATCATCTGCGCGTTCTCCTCGGCGGAAAACTGCACGCACATGCTGTTGAGCTTCTCCACGCCCACGCCATGCTCGCCCGTCACCGTGCCGCCCATGGCCACGCTGGTCTCCAGGATGTCGGCGCCAAACAGCTCGCAGCGGTGCAGCTGGTCGGCGTCGTTCGCATCGAACAGGATGAGTGGATGCAGGTTGCCGTCGCCCGCGTGGAACACGTTGGCGCAGCGCAGCTGGTACTTCTTCTCCATCTCGGCAATGGCCAGCAGGATGTCGGCCAGGCGCTTGCGCGGGATGGTCGAGTCCATGCACATGTAGTCGGGGCTCATGCTGCCGCTGGCGGGGAAGGCGTTCTTGCGGCCGCTCCAGAAGCGCAGGCGCTCGGCTTCGTCGCGGCTCACGCTGATGGCGGTGGCGCCGGCGGCGCGCAGCACCTCGCTCATGCGGCCGATTTCTTCTTCCACCTCTTCGGGCGTGCCGTCGCTCTCGCACAGCAGGATGGCTTCGGCGGTGAGGTCGTAACCGGCCTTCACAAAATCCTCCACGGCGGCGGTCATGGGCTTGTCCATCATCTCCAGCCCGGCGGGGATGATGCCCGCCGCGATCACGGCGGCCACTGCGTCTCCGGCTTTGCGCACGTCGTCAAAACTGGCCATGATGCAGCGCGCGAGCTGCGGCTTGGGGATCAGGCGCACGGTCACCTCGGTGGCCATGGCCAGCATGCCCTCGCTGCCGATCACGGCGGCCAGCAGGTCGTAGCCGGGGGTGTCCAGCGCCTCGCTGCCAAACTCCACGGGCTCGCCCTCCACGGTGAAGCCCTTCACCTTGAGCACGTTGTGCACCGTCAGGCCGTACTTCAGGCAGTGCACGCCGCCCGAGTTCTCGGCCACGTTGCCGCCGATGGTGCAGGCGATCTGGCTGCTGGGGTCGGGCGCGTAATACAGCTGGTAGGGCGCGGCCGCCTCGCTGATGGCCAGGTTGCGCACGCCGCACTGCACGCGCGCCGTGCGGCTCACCGGGTCCACGTCGAGGATGCGGTTGAACTTGGCCAGCGACAGCGTGACGCCCATCGCATGCGGCATGGCCCCGCCCGACAGGCCCGTGCCCGCGCCGCGCGCCACGACGGGCGCGTTCAGCTGGTGGCAGGTGCGCAGCACGGCCTGGACTTGCTCATACGTCTCGGGCAGGCACACCACCAGCGGGCGCTGGCGGTAGGCGGTGAGGCCGTCGCATTCATAGGGCGTGGTGTCTTCGGCGTTCCAGAGCAGGGCGTGGGCGGGGACCACGCGGCCCAGGGCCTGCACCACCTCGGCCTGGCGGGCGGCGCGTTCTTTGTCGGGGGGCGTCATGCCTTGCACTGTAGGGGATGGCGGGCGGCGGGGCGTGAGCTTTTCTGCAGGGGCTTGTGAAAATCACCCGGGAACTATCGATTTGATAGCTGTATGAGCTTACTGGATAAGCGCTGGAGGCCGATTTATATGAATTGATGAAGAGGGCGCAGCCTGGGCGAGGGCAGCCGGGCAAGGGCCGCCCCGCAGCGAGGGCTGCGTCCCGCTTCCCGGCGCAGCCGAGAGAAGGGGGAGGGCGCCCAAGGCGACTCAGGGGGATGT
>NZ_JBMIRS010000127.1:0-8312 GCF_049198005.1 Paracidovorax sp. MALMAid1276
TGCAAATGCTCGCAATAGCTACGGCTATTGCTGCGCTTTGCGCCTTGCAGTCCATCCCAAACCGGTGCGCGCGCCATCGCGGGGACTTATTCAGCGTCGCCTGAACGCCGGTCAGAACGGCGCGCTGCCCTCGGGCAACGCCGCCTGCAGCTGCGCCACCTGGCGGCGCAGCTCGGTGTTTTCGGCGGTGAGCTCGGCCACGCGGCTGCGCAGCGCGTGCAGCTCGTCGGCACTGCCCCCGGCGCCTCCCTCGGCGCCCCCTGCGGCGGGGCTTACTTCGGAGGGCGCTTCGGTGGGTGCTTCATCGCGCGGCTTGCGCTTGTTCTGCTCGCGCACGCGCTTGGCGGCCTGCTTGAGTTCGTCCTTGCCGGCCACCACGGCGGCCACCTGTTCCTCGGCGGGCAGGGTGGCGACGGCCGCTGCGGCATTGATGGAGATGGTGCCGGACTTGACGGCGGCCACCAGCTCCGGCGCGGCCTGTTTCTGGATCTTTTCGATCATCACCACCTGGCTGCTGCTCAGGCGGGCGGCCTTGGCAATCGCCTCGCGGCTGTTCAGCGGGGCGGGGGCCGGCAGAGAGGCCGCGGCCTCGGGCGCGGTGGCTTCAATGGCAGCGGGTGCTGCCGCTTCGTCGGGCGCCGGTGCCGTGGCTGCCCGCGCCTTGCGCTCGGCCATGATCTCGCGCTTGCGCAGCGCCAGCACCCCGCGCTGGAAGTCCGACACACTGCGCCGGCCCAGGTGCTGGTCGATCATCCACAGGTGCACGTCCTCCATCGACGTGAAACGCGGGTTCTGCACGGTCTGGAAGGGCAGGCCGTGTTTCTGGCAGATGCCGTAGCGGTTGTGCCCGTCCACCAGCACATCGCCCCACAGCACCAGCGCGTCGCGGCAGCCTTCGGTGAGGATGCTGCGCTCCAGCGCCTCGTGCTCCTCCGGGGTCAGGGGTTCGATATAGGCTTTGAGTTCTTCGTTGACGACGATGTTCATGGGGGACGGTGAGGGAGGCGGCTCAGGGATCAGGGGGAAGGGGCGGCATTGTAGTGGCGCCCCTGCCGCTCTCACCGGCCTCTCCGGCCTCTCCGGCCCTACCGGTCACGCGTGCCGCGCAGCGCCAGCCAGCCCGCCACCGCCGTGAAGGCCACCACCACGGCCACGATGATCCAGAAGCCCTGCGCATCGTGGGCCAGGGGCACGCCGCCCACGTTCATGCCAAACAGCCCCGCGAGGATGTTGATGGGCAGTGCCAGCACGGTCACCACCGTCAGCACGAACAGGCTGCGGCTGTTGGACTCCTGCACGCTGGCGGCGATCTCTTCCTGCAGCAGCTTGATGCGCTCCTGCAGGCCCTGCATGTCGCGCAGCACCACCGAGAACTCTTCGGTGGAATCGCGCAGCTCCTGCGCGTCCTCGGCGTTCATCCAGGCGGGCGGATGCTGCAGCAGGCGGAACAGCGCCGCAGGCTCGGGTGCCAGCAGGCGCTGCAAGCGCACCAGCAGGCGGCGCAGCACGCCCAGCCGGGCGCGCTTGTGGTCCAGGCGCCCAGCCAGCAGCGCATCTTCCACGTCATCGATGCGCTGTGTCACGCCCCGCACGATGTTCACCAGGCCCGACGCCTGGGTGCGCATCAGCTCGGCGAGCAGGCCCACGCTGGACCCGGGCGCGTGGCCGGTGCGCACGGCGGTGCGCAGCGCGTCCACCGAGCGCAGGGGGCGCGTGCGCCCCGTCACCATCAGCTGCGGCGCCACGCTGGTCCACAGCGTGGCGATGTCGGAGGGCTCGAAGGCAAAGTCGAAGTGCGCGTCGTTCAGCACGGCGATCAGCGTGTCGTCGTCGCGCTCGATGCGGGTGGAGACCGAGCGGTCCTTCAGCGCGTCGAAAAACGCTTCGGGCAGATCGGCGTGCCGCTCCATCCAGCGCACGGCCTGCGCATGGCTCAGATTGAAATGCAGCCACAGGAAGGGGGTGGGCGCAGCGTGCGTGTGCCGCTTGGCGAGCCACTGCGCGGCCTGGGCGGAGTCCAGCGCCTGGGGCGGCGCTCCTTCGGCCAGCAGGTAGCCGCAGATCAGCCCTGCGGCGTCTGCGCCGTAGCTGAGGCTGGCGGCACCGGCCAGGGGCGGCACGGCAGCAGGGGCAGAGGAGGGGTGGTCGTCAGCGGGCACGGGCCTGCATGGTCGGCCCGGGCAGTGACAGTGCCGTGACAGACATGCGCATGTCACACCGCTGTCACCCCGGGCATCCACCATGCCGCATCGCTTTTTTCTTTGCCGCCTGCCGCCTGCGCAGGCGCTGCCCGCCATGTTCCACGCCAACCACCTCGACACCCAGGAGCTGATGCAGCGCATCGCCAACGACCTGATCGACAGCTATGACGAAGAGCTGGAACTGGAGATCGAGGACCGCAATGTGGACGAGATCGGCGCGCCCCAGCCCACCGACCGGCATGCGCGCCAGCAATATTTCAAGGACCTGTTCCGCCTGCAGGGCGAGCTGGTGAAGCTGCAGGACTGGGTGCAGCACACGCGCCAGAAGGTGGTGATCCTGTTCGAGGGGCGCGACGCGGCCGGCAAGGGCGGCGTCATCAAGCGCATCACCCAGCGGCTGAACCCGCGCGTGGCCCGCGTGGCGGCGCTGCCCGCGCCCAACGACCGCGAGCGCACGCAGTGGTACTTCCAGCGCTATGTGGCACACCTGCCCGCCGCGGGCGAGATGGTGCTGTTCGACCGCAGCTGGTACAACCGCGCGGGCGTGGAGCGGGTGATGGGCTTTTGCTCCGACGAGGAGTACGAGGAGTTCTTCCGCACCGTGCCCGAGTTCGAAAAGATGCTGGTGCGCTCGGGCATCACACTCGTCAAATACTGGTTTTCCATCACCGACGAAGAGCAGCACCTGCGCTTTCTGGGCCGCATCCACGACCCGCTCAAGCAGTGGAAGCTGAGCCCCATGGACTTGGAAAGCCGCATTCGCTGGGAGGCCTACACCAAGGCCAAGGAAACGATGCTGGAGCGCACCCACATCCCCGAAGCGCCCTGGTGGGTGGTGCAGGCGGTGGACAAGAAAAAGGCACGCCTGAACTGCATTGCGCACCTGCTGTCGCAGCTGCCCTACCAGGATGTGCCCCACCCGCCCGTGGTGCTGCCGGACCGGGTGCGCAACCCAGAATACCTGCGCCAGCCCGTTCCCGCCACGATGTACGTGCCCGAGCTGTACTGACGCTGCGGCAACCTTTGCTGCTATTGTTTGTGTAGCTGTCAGTGGTTGGTGGTAAAGCGCTGGGGGCTGAAAAGACCCAAAAATTCAGCGCTCGCCGCGCAGCATCTCGATGGTCGAGATCACGTCGCGCACCTTGAACGGCTTGAGCAGCACGCGCCGCACCTGCAGCGCCTTCATCTGCACGGCGGTGGAGGCGTCGACCTGGTCGGTGGTCACGGCCACGGGCACCTGCGCATCCACGGCAAACCGGGCATCGCGCACCTGTTCCAGCAGCGACATGGCGGCGGGCGCGTCGTCCAGCGACACGATGACGCCCGAGAAACCTTCGGCCGCAAGCCGCTGCGATGCGGTGCGCACGCTGCTGACCTGGCGCACGGCGGGCAGGTTGAGCTGGCGGGCGGTGGACACGATGATGCTGGCCGTGAGCGAGCTGGGCTCGAGCAGCAGGATGGGGCGCTGCAGGCTGGAGGCGGCGCTGCTCATGGGGCGGGCTCCTCGCTGGCGCGGCGCACCAGCTCTTCCACGGCCAGGTCGCGCAGGGACGCGAGGATGGCCAGGTCGATGTCGTCCAGCTGGCGCGGCGTGCGGTCGATCAGGCACAGCGTGCCGATGTTCTGCCCCCCGGGCATCCTGAGCGGCGCGCCCGCATAGAACTGGATGTGCGGCTCGCCGGTGACGAGCGGGTTGTCGGCAAAGCGGGCGTCCAGCGCCACGTCGGGCACCACCAGGGTGTCGTCCTGCAGGATGGCGTGGCCGCAGAACGAGATGCCGCGCGAGGTCTCGCACACGTCCAGCCCGTGGCGGGACTTGAACCACTGTCGCTCGTCGTCGATGAGCGACAGCAGCACGATGGGCATGTCGAACTCCTGGGCCGCAAAGGCGGTCAGGCGGTCGAAGCGCTCCTCGGGCGGGGTGTCGAGGATCAGCAGCTGGCGCAGGGCACGCAGGCGGTCGTCCTCGTTCTCTGGGCGCGGGGGCTCTTGCATGGCGGAAAAGGGCGGGGGCTGTTGCGGTGGCGGCCATTATGGGCCGCGTGCCGTGGCCCAGCCAGCAGCGCCACCCGATGTGCAGCCGCGAACATGCGCAAGGCTGTGCCGCACAAGGTGCCGTACAACGTGCAGTGGGGGGCGCTGCCCTCAGACCCGCTGCGACGGCGTGCCGGCCCGCCCGAACTGGTGCCAGGCCCGGCGCAGCTGTGTGTCGGAGCTGAAGCCCGCCATCAGCGCGGCCTGCGTCACGTTGTGGCCGGCGTGCAGCGCGGCCTCGGCCGTGGCCAGGCGGATGCGGCGCAGGTAGGCCAGCGGCGCGATGCCCGCGTGCTCCAGAAACAGCCGCGTGAGGTGGCGCGGCGAGGTGTGCGCCACGGCCGCCATGGCCGGCACGCTCCACGCGGCATGGGGTTGCTGGCCCACGGCGTCCTGCACCCGGTGCAGCGCCGCATGCAGGTGGCTGCGGTGGTGCAGAAAGGGCGACAGTTCCGGGTCGTGCGGGCCCCGGCGCAGCGCAACCACCATGGATTGCGCCACCTGGGCCGCCACGGCTGGGCCGCAGATGTCGGCAATGCGGTGCAGCATGAGGTCGATGCCTGTGGTCACCCCGGCGCTGCTGTGCACCGGCCCATCGGCCACGAAGACGCGGTTGGATGCGACCTCGCAGTGCGGGTCGGCGCCTGCCAGTTCCTGCAGGTGCTGGTGGTGCGTGGTGGCCCGGCGCCCGCTGAGCAGACCCGCGTGCGCCGCCAGCACCGCCCCGGCACACACGGTGACCAGCTCGCAGCGGTGCGCCGCCAGCCGCAGGCCGCGCAGCCAGTGCAACAGGGCGCGCGCCTCGGGCGTGCCCGTGTCGATGCACTGGCCCGGCAGGCCCACCAGCACCACCCACGCGGGCTCGGGCGGCGGCACGGGCAGCGGGGCCAGCCCGGTCAGCGACACGCCCACCGACGTGACTGCCTGCGGGCTGGGGCCCACGAAGTGCAGCGCAAACGGCTCGGGCCGGCCCTGCGCGCGCTGCACCTGGTTGGCAATGCGCAGCGCTTCGGCGGGGCCGGCCCAGTCCAGCACCAGGCTGCCGGGCAGCAGGGCAAAGTAGACGTGGATGGGATCGCGTGCGGTGGCTGGGGGCATGGCGGGCGGGGGCCGTTCGCGGGCTCGATGTGTGTTGCTGCGGGGGGGGTTCAACGCTGTGCCGGCGGCACGTGCCGCAGCCGTGCGGCCAGCGCGGCGTGGGCCGCCAGGTCGACCGGCCGGTGGTGCACCTGCGCGCTGGCCGGGTGGTTGCCCAGGTAGTTGCCGTTGCGCTGGTTGTGGGCCGGCCGCACGGGCCGGGGTGCAAAGCCGCCGCCGCAATTGGGGCAGACGTTGCCGAGCACCGTGTCCGCGCAGTGGGCGCAGAAGGTGCACTCAAAGCTGCAGATGCGGGCCTGCTCCGCATCGGGCGGCAGGGCGGTGTTGCAGTGTTCGCAGGTGGGGCGCAGTTGCAGCATGGCGGTCTCCTCGGGTCAGGCTGCGGGGGCCAGGCGGGCGAGCGCCTGCCGGGCCGTTGTGACGTGGGCGAATCGCCCGTGGAGCACGGTGGCCGTGCGGGCCCGGATGTCGGCGGCGCGCAACGGCCTGCCATCGGGCTGCACCATGTCCCAGGTGAGGGTGGCGTCCAGGGCGTAGTCCACCTCCCAGCCCAGGTCACTGGCGTGGCGGGCGGTGGTCTCGCAGCACTGCTCGGTGCGGATGCCGCTGACGATGATGCGCTGGATGCCCTGCTGCGTGAGCCACACATCCAGCCCCGTGCCCACCAGCGCGCTGTGGCGCGACTTGGTGAAGCCCGGGCCCGCAAACGGCGCGAGCCCCTGCAGCGGCCGCACATGGCCCGAGGCCAGGGCGAACGGGTTGTCGGCCACCTCGGGGCCGTCGCTGTGCAGCACGCGCACCACCGGCACGCCGCGCGCCGTGCAGCCCTCGATCAGTGCGTTCTGCGCGTCCAGGTAGGCGGGCAGGTCGGTGTCGGTGAAATACGGCCGGTGGCGGAAGGATTCTTGTGCGTCGATCACTATCAGACAGGACTTCATGGCGGTGCTCCAGGGTTTTGGCAAAGAGGATGCCCTGCATGCTGAACGACTGTGTGCCCGGTGTCCGGCCGCAGTGTGCCACGTGGCGATCAATTTGAGACATCTAATAGGCGCCAGGGGAAAACCTGCACCGCCGTGGGGGCTGCGGCCCGGGAGAATTTCATCAAAAAATGCCGTCAGCGCTTATTGAGTAAAGATTCTTTGCTATCGAAATAAAAGCGCTTTCGGTGTCTGGCACGAAACTGGTATGGTGGTCAGGGTTTTCCCTTGGTTTTGACCCATCGACACCCACTGCCCCCGCTGCCCATGCCCCGCCGCAAACCCGCGTTCTCCCTGCTGGCCCTCACGCGCGCCTACCAGCGCAATCTGCGCGCGCTGGCGCGGGCCACGCGTGCGGCCCCGCTGGCACGGGTGAAGCAAAAGCCTCCTGCTGCTGCGCCCCGCACCGTTGCAGCACGGGGCACTGCGGCGGCGGCGCGGGCGCCGGCATCGCGCGGCTTGTGGAAGTCGGGCGTGGCGCCGGGGCCTGCAGGGGCGCGGCGCTTTCATCTCTATCTGCCGCCGGGTCCGCCGCTGCGCCCGGGGCAGACGTTGCCGCTGCTGGTGATGCTGCACGGCTGTGACCAGACGGGGCGCGATCTGGCCGATCTGTCTCGCATGCAGCGCCTGGCGGCGCGCGAGCGCTTTCTGGTGCTCTACCCCGAGCAGGAGCGCCTGGCCAACGCCCATGGCTGCTGGAACTGGTTCGAGCGGCGCAGCGGCAAGGCCGACGCCGAGGCCGCCACGCTGCTGGCCGCCGTGGACCTGGTGGCCCGCCGCCACCCCGTGGACCTGGGCCGCGTGGCCGTGGCCGGGCTGTCGGCCGGGGCCAGCATGGCGGCGCTGATGGCGGCGCGCTATCCGCACCGGTTCTGTGCGGTGGCCATGCACTCCGGCGTGGCGCCGGGCGCGGCAGACTCTGCCGCCACCGCGCTGGCCGCCATGCACGGGCGGCGCGATGCGCACCTGCCCGAGCCTGCCGGTGTGCCAGGCGCGCCGGGTGCAGCGGCGGCGGCCGCGCTGCAGGGCGGTGCGGGCCTGGGTGCGCCCCTGGCGCCGCTTGCTGCGGGTGGGGCGGCACTGGCGCGGCATTTGCCGCCCTTGCTGGTGGTGCACGGCGATGCCGACCGCGTGGTGTCGCTGCGCAACGCAGAAACCACGGCGCAGGCCTGGGCCCAGGCGCTGGGCGCGCGCCCCGGGGCCCCGAGGGTGGTGCGGCGCGGCCAGCGCCACGCCACGCGCGTGACCGAATACCGCACGCGCGGCCGGGCCGTGGTGGTGCTGCGCGAGGTGCAGGGCCTGGGCCATGCCTGGAGCGGCGGCACCGCGCGCAAGCCCTACAGCGACCCGGACGGGCCCGACGCATCAGCGCTGATCTGGGCCTTTGTGGCGCGGCAGTGGGGCTCCTAGACCTGTGTCAGGCTTCAAAAATTTGAGCCAAAACAGGCCTCAGCGCTTATTGGATAAGGGCTTTTTGCTATCGAATTCAGTGCATCGCAGAAAGGTGATGCACCTGCGCAGCGGAGCCTGCCCAGCCACCGCTGCCGCCAACGACATCGCCCCAATCAGTGCATCAGCGCAACTGCCGGGGCGCTGCTGCCGCAGGCAACCCCGCCGGGGCGCCGCCATGCCCGCCCCCTTGCAGCTGGAAGGCGGCCACCACCTGATTCAGCTCATGCGCCTGCTGCTGCAGTGCCGCCGCCGCAGCGGTGGCCTCTTCCACCAGGGCGGCGTTCTGCTGGGTGCCCTGGTCCATCTGCGCAACGGCCTGGTTGATCTGCTCGATGCCGTCGGTCTGCTCGCGGCTGGCCTGGCTGATCTCCTCGATCACGGCCGACACGCGCTGCACGCTGGTCACCACCTCCTGCATGGTGGTGCCGGCGTTCTGGGCCAGGTCCGCGCCCGCCTTGACCTGCTCTGCCGAGTGGCCGATCAGCGCCTTGATCTCCTTGGCGGCCTCGGACGAGCGCTGTGCCAGGCTGCGCACCTCGCTGGCCACCAC
>NZ_JBMIRS010000130.1:0-1708 GCF_049198005.1 Paracidovorax sp. MALMAid1276
GCATCCCATCCCGGCAAGGACCTTGTGCGACTCCAAAAAGACATTGAACAGGCTCTAAGGAAGCTGGTGGCAATCACTTCGCTGAAGATCGCGATGGCCAGAAACACATAGGCTTTATTCATGGGCGCCATTGTCCGGAACCCCGCCCCGGTTCCCAACGCGGCGGCAATGCCCGCGCCGGTGTGCCGGGGCAATGCTTGACGCCCTGCCCCCTGTCTGCGCAAGCCCCAGCGTCCCGGCGCCAGGCGGGCGCACAATGACAGGCTTGGCAGCAGCAGGCATTGTCAATGGCTTTGCTGGCCGTGGCGGGCCTGCTTCCGCCTGAACGCTGCATCCGCTCCGTGGACTCCCGACCTCCCTGCACCCCATGAACCGCAACCTCTGGCTGCTGGCCCTGTGCCAGGGCCTCTTCCTCACCAACAACGTCGTCTTCATCGCCATCAACGGCTTGGTGGGCCTGCAGCTGGCGCCGTTCGGCTGGATGGCCACGCTGCCCGTGATGGGCTATGTGGTGGGCGCCGCGTTGGCCACGCCGCTGGTGGCGCGCACGCAGTCGCTGTGGGGGCGCAAGGTGTCGTTCCAGATCGGGCTGGCCGTGGCGGTGGCATCGGCCGCACTGTGCGCCTGGGCTGCGTTCAGCGGCAACTTCTGGCTGCTGTGCACGGCCACGGTGGTGGCGGGCTACTACAGCGCCAACGGCAGCCTCTACCGCTTTGCGGCCGCCGAGCTGACCACGGCCGAGCACCGCGAAAAGGCCGTGTCGCTGGTGCTGGCCGGGGGGCTGCTGGGCGCCGTGGCGGGGCCCAACCTGGCCAACGCCACGCGCACGCTGTGGGCCGTGCCGTTTGCGGGCGCGTATGTGGCGCTGATGGGCGTGGCGCTGCTGTCCATGCTGTGCATGGCGGCCGTGCGCTTTGAGCCCCCACCCGTGGTGCGCAACGCAGCAGACCAGCCCCCGCAGGGCCGCCCGCTGGCCGAACTGCTGCGCCAGCCGCCCATGGTGGTGGCCATTCTGGGCGCAGCGCTGGGCTACGGCGTGATGAACCTGCTGATGGCCGCCACGCCGTTGGCCATGCAGGTGTGCGGGTTCGACTTCAGCGCCTCGGCCCTGGTGCTGGAGTGGCACGTGATCGGCATGTTTGCGCCGGGTTTCGTCACCGGCCACCTCATCAAGCGCTTTGGCGTGCTGCCCATCATGGGCGTGGGCGTGCTGCTGAACTTTGCCTGCGTGGCCGTGGCGCTGCGGGGCGTGGAGCTGCACCACTTCGGCATGGCCCTGTTCCTGCTCGGTGTGGGCTGGAATTTTCTGTTCACCGGCGGCACCACGCTGTCGATGACGGCCTATCGCCCCGAAGAAAAAGACCGGGCGCAGGCGGCCATCAACTTCTGCGTGTTTGCCACGCTGGCGCTGAGCGCGTTTTCGTCGGGCGTGCTGGTCACCACGCAGGGCTGGACGCTGCTGAACGCGGGCTCGCTGCTGCCCATCACCCTCACCGGGCTGGCATTGCTGTGGCTGGCGCTGCAGCGCCGCCGCGCGGCTGCGTTGTAAAGCCCCACCCTCGTGGACGCGAAGCGTTTTGCCCGCCGTCCAGCGGCGGCACCTGAGGTCGGGCCCGCACGCTGCGCAGGCGGCAACGGGCATATTTCTCTTAGAGCCTGTTCAATGTCTTTTTGAAGATCGCATTGGAGTGCAATCGGTATGAGTGGA
>NZ_JBMIRS010000155.1:0-33831 GCF_049198005.1 Paracidovorax sp. MALMAid1276
TTCGGGAAGGGGGACGCAGCCCTCGCTGCGGGGCGGCCCTTGCTCGGCTGCCTGCGAAGGGGGCGCGCGCGCCCTCCACGCCGCCTCCGAGAATCAGGCGGAGAACGCCATGAGACTGCGCGTCATCCATGAAACGGTGTACCAGTACAGCCCGGCGGTGCAGAACGCGCAGCATCTGGCGCACCTGCGGCCCCGATCGGAGGGAGGGCAGCGGGTGCTGGCGCACACGCTGCAGGTGGAGCCGCGCCCTTCGCAATGCGTGACCGCGCAGGACGTTTTCGGCAACAGCCGGGTGTTTCTCTTGTTGCCGTTCACGCACGAACACCTGCGCGTGCGCGCGCAGACCCTGCTGGACACCGCGCCTGCCCCGGTCGCTGCCGCTGGCATGCCCTGGGAAGCGGTGCGCGAGCGGCTTATCTACCGGCGCGGCATGGCGTACCACCCGGCATCGGAGTTCGCTTTTGCCTCGCCCTATGTGCCACGGCACGGCGATTTCATCGACTACGCGCGCGCGAGCTTCACGCCGGGCCGGCCGTTGCTGGACGTGGCGCGCGAGCTCACGGCCCGCATCCATGCCGATTTCGCCTATTCGCCCCACCTGACCGACGCAGGCACGCCCGCGCTGGAGTCCCTGCGGCTGCGCCGCGGCGTCTGCCAGGACTTCGCGCATGTGCTGATCGGCTGCCTGCGCAGCATGGGCCTTGCGGCCCGCTATGTGAGCGGCTATTTGCTCACGGAGCCCCCGCCGGGCCAGCCGCGCCTGGTGGGCGCAGACGCATCGCATGCCTGGGTATCCGTGTGGTCGCCATCGCCCGGGAGTGACGGCGGGGGCGACGGCGATGGGCCGCAATGGTTTGACCTGGACCCGACCAACGACCGGTTTGCGGGCGAAGACTATGTGACGCTGGCCATCGGACGGGACTTTTCCGATGTCTCACCCCTGCGCGGAGTGATCCATGGGGGCGACAACCATGTGCTGCAGGTGGCCGTGACGGTGGAGCCGGCGGCAACTCCGGCACAGGGCGCCACGCCCAGCGACGGATACGCAGGCGACCTCGAAGGATGGCCTGCATAGCTCCCTGAAGTCCGAGGCAGCGCGGCCTCGGGCGGCCCGCACGATCGCCACCCACTCGCGAGGGTCATGCGGGGCACCCTCAACGCGGGTCCGTCACCACTTTTCGGCTGCTTCTCTTCTTGCCGGCTTCCTTGCCGGCAGGCGCGGACGGCACGATGGCATCTGGCAGCGCGGCGGCAGCAGCGGCCGGAGCGGCCGGTGCGGCCGGATCGGGTGACACTGCCGAAGGCGCCGCAGTGGCAGGGCGGCTCGCGGCGCCGCGAACCAGGTCGTGCACGAAGCGCAGCTTGGCGGGCGCCTCGCCGATCAGGGCGAAAGGGTAGGCGTCTTCCTGACCCAGGCTGCGCGTGAGGCTGTTGAGCAAAAGCGTCATGGGCACCAGGTTTTGCATCAGGGTGTCGAAATCCGGCTGCGGCTGCGAGAACGGGTCTACGGCGGCGCTGCGCTGGGGACCGAACACACCGGGCACCGTGACCTCCGTGGCGTAGCTCGCGGCGGTTTCCAGCAGGTCGATCATGTGCAGGTAGTGCGCCCAGGTTTCGGCCCAGTCTTCCCAGGGGTGGGCGGCGGCATAGGCGCTGACATGGTGCTGCGCCCATTCGCCGTTGTCGGGCCCTTTGGCGTAGTGGGCCTCCAGGGCGGCCGCATAGTCCTCGCACTCGTCACCAAACACCTGGCGGAAATCGTCCAGGCGGTCGCCGTCGCGCACCAGCTGGTCCCAGTAGAAATGCCCCGACTCGTGGCGCAGGTGCCCGATGAGGGTGCGGTAAGGCTCGCGCAGCGCAATGCGGCGGCGCGCGCGCTCGTCGTCATCGGCCTCGGCCACGTTGAGGGTGATGGTGCCTTCGTTGTGGCCGGTGAGCACCGGCGGGCCGCCAGGCAGCTCTGCAAGAAACTCGAACACCGGGCCGCTGCGCCCGGGCACGGGCTCCAGGCCCAGGCGCGCCAGCGTGTAGAAGAGCCGCCGCTTGGCAGCTTCGATCTTCATCCACCGGCCCATGTTGGCGGGCTCGGACAGGTCCGGCAGGATGCGCGTCTGGCGGCACGACGCACACAGCACATCGGGCTCATCGGCGGGAATTGCAAAATTGCAGGCTTGGTACTGGGTGTGGTTGTGGCACATGCGGTACAAGCGCCCGGGCGGCGCAGACGACACACCGGGCGTCGGGTCACCTGCGAGCGCATCCTTTGGCCCCACGCGCCGCCACAACATTGCGGGGGCCTCCGCTTCCGGAGCTTCACTGTCCGGGTCGCTCGCCGGATGGGAAGGGTCACCAGGGGGCACGCTCTCGGCGCCTGCCACTGACGGCGCCGACACCGGAGCCAGTGCCGCCATGGTGAGCGCATCGGGCAGAAACGCCAGCGCATGCCCACAGTTCAGGCACTTCACACTGTCAAAAAAAACCAGGTGACCACAATGGTCGCAATTGAAGATGCGCATGGTTCTTGAGAATGTTGAGGGTGAGCGGTGCCGCAGACAACAAAAGGCAGACAAGGAGCGGGCCCCCAGTCTGCCTTTGTTTTACAAATCTGGCCCACCCGGGGCCGGAAATAATCGTACCGATGCTCAGGGACGCACAACAATGCTGTTGCGCACTTCGCGAACATTCTTGGTGTTGCGCGCGATGGTCTCGGCCTGGTTTTTCTCGGCTTGCGACTTCGCAAAGCCCGACAGCTGCACCGTGCCGTTCAGTGTTTCCACGCTGATCGAGGTGGCCGACACGCTGCGGTCTTCAGCCATCTTGGCCTTGATCGCGGTGGTGATGCCCGCGTCGTCCACGTAGGCGCCCACGGTCTGCTGCTCACGGGCGACCGAGCAACCCGTGGCAGTGATGATGGTGGCGCCGGCCAGTGCGGCAAAAGCGAGAGCACGAACGTGTTGTTTCATGATGTTGTCCTTCTGTTCAATGGAATGGATGTAAACGCGGGTGCTGGGGCATCAAAATCTGCCGGTCTGTTGCACCCTCCCGACCGGCGGATCAGGAAATCAAGCCATTTATGCGGCCTGCTGAAACCGTTCAATACACGGTCAATAGGTGGTCAATAGGTGGCGTGGTGGCGGCGCGAGGCCCACATCACCAGCGTGGCCAGGAGCGCGCCCGAAGCCGCGGCAATGACCAGAGACTTGCCGGGCTGCTCGGCGACATACTTGCCTGTGGCATCGGCGGCCTCCATGACCTGGCGGCGGGCGCGGGCGCTGGCTTCGGCACAGTAGTCGATGCCACGGGTAGCCAGGTCCTGGGCCCGTGCGGCCAGGTCGTCGATGGCAGGGTCCGTGTGGCTGCGCAGCGTGCGCACGCCCTCTTCCGCGCGGTCCAGCGTGGTGTTGGCAGCCTTGCGGGTGGACTTCACAGCGTCTTCGGCGCTTTGCAGCACGTCGTCAGTAATGTGGCGGGCGGTGGTTGCAGCCTTTTCAGTGGCAGTCTGAACGGTCATGGCAGTACTCCTGTGAATGCAGATTGAAAGAATCGGCGCTTGGCGCCGTCGTTGAACGAGCTCGACGGTGTCAGCGCCGCTTCAGGAGCCCCAGCACAAAGGTCACCACGGCCATGATCACGAACACAAAGAACAGGATCTTGGCGATGCCCACGGCGCCGGCAGCAATGCCACCAAAGCCGAACAAGGCTGCGATCAGCGCGATCACCAGAAAAACCACTGCGTAATGCAACATTTCCATCTCCTTCTATCGGGGCCGCGTTGCGGGCTGATTGGGTGGCGAGAGAAGTTCAACGCCTGGAGATGACTGTAGGCAAGGCACGGATCGGCGAATGCCGGTAGCTGGCGCGCCGCTGTGTCGGCAGCATTGCGCCACCCTCGTAGGACAGTGCCCACCTGCAGTGGGCTGGTACCAAGCACGCGGGCGGACGCGCACAGCGTGCAGGGCCCACGTTGGCGCAGCGTGCCACCGAATCCGTCCAGGAACAGCGGCGTGCCCGGCAGCCCACCGGGCCGTGCCTGGGCGCGGTTGGGGGGAGTCAGTCCACCTGCGCTGCGATCTTGGGAAGCTCGCTCTCGCCGCGCTGCAAGGGCAGCACGGCAGACACCAGGGTGCCGTGGCCGGGGCGGGAAGTCAGCGCCAGGCGCCCCCCGGCCGCCTCCACCCGGTGGCGCATGCCCGAGAGGCCGTGGGAGGTCGGCTGCACCGATGCGGGGTCAAAACCCACGCCGTTGTCGCGCACCTGCACCGCCACATGGGTGGGATAGGCATGCACGGACACGAGCACCCGCGTGGCCTGGGCGTATTTGCCGATGTTGGTGAGCGCCTCTTGCACGATGCGGTACACGGTGAGTTGCAGGGCGTCGCGCAGCTTCACGGATTCGAGGCTGGTTTCCACAACGATGCCCGCGCGCTCTGCAAACTCCCGCGACAGAATTTCAAGCGCGGCCGTCAGCCCGAGATTGGCCAGCGACGAGGGTCGCAGGTCCTCGATGATGCGGCGCTTGAGGGCGATGCCGCTGTTCAGCGTTTCCGTCAGGTGCTTCAGGCGCTCGCCCACATCGGGTGTGGACGCATCGTCGATCTTGGACTTGAGCCGCGCCACATCGAGCTTTGCGGCGGTGAGCAGCGCTCCCAGTTCATCGTGCAGCTCGCGTGCCAAATGGCCCCGCTCCTCCTCGCGCACGTCCTGCAAGTGCGTCGCCAGCTCCGTCAGCGTGGCCGTGCGCTTGCGCACCAGGCCTTCCAGCCGGTCACGCTCGCGCTCCAGCATCTCCTGCTCGCGGTGGCTGACTGCTTGAACCGCCTGTGCCTGGCGCAGGTACATGTAAAACGCGAGCAGCCCGATGGCCGTGACGGTGGCGATCCCGATGCGCGACAGCATGAGCGATTGCTCGATCTGCGCCTTGCCCTGCTCCACGCGCAGATCGCTGCGCGCCGTCAGCTCCAGAGCATGCTTGCGGATGGCCTGCATGTGCTCCTTGCCCACATCGGTGTGCAGGATAAATTTCCAGGCGTCCTCATTGCCCTGGCGGCGCAGGCGCAGGCTCAGCTCCATCTCAGCCAGCTTGCGCGAAATTTGCCGGGACAGGAATGCGAATTCCTGCATGTCCTCCGGGGATGTCATGAACTGCACGCGCAGGCGATCCAGATTGGTTTGCACCGTGCTCACGGCCTTGTTGTAGGGCTCCAGATACGACTCGTCACCGGTGAGCAGATAGCCCCGCTGTCCGGTTTCGGCATCCAGCATGCTTTGCAGCAGCGTGTTGACAGCGCTGCGGGTGTTCTGTCCGTGCGACATGAGCTCCACCGCGCCCTGGGACCGCCGGTGCCCCGTCTCGTTGATCCCCACCAGCACCAAGGCAGCCAGCAGTGCCATGGGCAGGCTGAGCGCCATCTTGCGGACCTTGGGCAACCAGCGTCGCGTGTTTTCTTTGAGGTTCATACGCATATTCTGGATAATGTCCGATCAACTGGCAGCGGCGTCGACAAAGGATGGCCATGCCAACCCTCGTAAAAAATCATCATGCACCGGAGCGGCCTCGCCGCTCCCCCTGAAAGAAAGATCAATGATCAAGATTGGCATTGTGGATGACCACGCGATTGTTCGTTCCGGGCTGCGGCAGTTCCTGTCGGAGCATGTGGACCTGCGTGTGGAAGGCGAAGCAGGCAACGGTCGTGAAGCCATTGACCTGGTGCGCAACAAGGAAATCGATGTGCTGGTGATGGACCTGTCCATGCCCGGCCAGAGCGGTCTGGATGCACTGGCCATGCTGCGCGCCAAGGCACCCGACATGGGCATCCTCATCCTGAGCGGATACCCTGAAGAACACTACGCGATCAACCTGATCCGCCAGGGCGCGAGCGGTTATCTGAACAAGGAGTGCGATCCCGCCGAGATTGTGGAGGCGATACGCACCATCGCGCTGGGCCGCCGTTATCTCACGCCCGCCGTGGCGGAACTGCTGGCCCAGCAATTGAACCGCAAGGACGATGCGCCACCGCACGAGCAGCTGTCGGAACGCGAGTTCCAGGTGTTCCTCAAGCTGGCCAAGGGTGAAACCGCGGGGGACATCGCGAAGTCCCTGTCGCTCAGTGTGAAGACGGTGAGCACCTACCGCACGCGGCTGATGGAGAAGATGAGCCTGTCTTCCAACAGCGACCTGACCTACTACGCGCTCAAGAACCGCCTGATCGACTGACAGGAATTTCTGCCCCGCTCCGGTCTCGGCACGAGGCCGGGGCAGGCCGGCGTGCGAGGGCAGCTTCATGGAACCCCCAACCCCATCGGGGAAGGTCGGAGTGGTTTCAGGTGTTGGGGCCAGCGGCCGACAGGGAGCTGCCTGCCGATTCCATCACGGCAGCGTCGGCACTGTGCTGGATGCAAAAGTCCACCAGCGCATCAATTTCATTGGATTTGTCGAACACCGCATCCACCCCCAACTGGGCGCAGCGCATGCGGACGTCCGGGGTGGCGTAGTTGCTGAGCACCACCATCTTCTGACCCGGCCGGCGAGAGCGGCACGCGGCCAGCACGCCCAGACCACTGCCCTGCCGAAGAAAAAGGTCCACGATGGCGAGATCCCACTGGTCGCCATGCGATCCCAGCCACTCCTTGCCATCGTCTTCCGTCTCGGCGACGCCTACCGCCTCTACCGACGCCAGTTCTTCCAGCGTACCGATCAGGTTTTCGCGGATGGTTGCGTTGTCTTCAACGATGTAGGTGCGCAATTTCACAGACAGATCCACAGTGGGCAAACCGTGCAGACGGTGCATGGTTCGAACCCTGAATTTAGATATTCGCCGCGCGCAATTCTGCCAGCGGTCTCAGGCTGGACCCGTAGGAAAACTCCTACCCGCCTGTGCCGCCGCACACGCTGCAGTGAGGAGAGCGCTGAAGGTGCATGGTGCTCCACTCCATCGAACGGCCATCGAGCATCAACAGCCTGCCGGCGAGCGATGGTGCCGCGATGCCCATCATGATCTTGAGCGCTTCTGCGGCCTGCACCGAGCCCACCACCCCCACCAGCGGTGCGAACACTCCCATGGTGGAGCAGCGCACCTCTTCAAACTCGGCGTCGGGCGGAAACACGCAGGCATAGCAAGGTGACAGCGCGCTGCGCGGGTCCACCACGGTGATCTGCCCATCAAACCGGATGACCGCGCCCGCCACCAGGGGCACCGCGTGCCGCACACACGCCGCGTTGATGGCGTGGCGCGTGGCATAGTTGTCGCTGCAGTCCAGCACCACCGTGGCCGACGGCACGAGCCCCTCCAGCGCGGCGGCATTCACCCGGGTCTGCAACGCGGTCACCTGCACCTCCGGGTTGATGGCGCGCATGGCCTGAGCGGCCGACTGCACTTTGGGCATTCCCACGCGCGCGGTGGTGTGCGCAATCTGGCGCTGGAGGTTGGTGAGGTCCACCGCGTCGTCGTCCACCAGCGTGACGCGGCCCACGCCGGCCGAAGCCAGGTACAGGGCCACCGGAGAGCCCAGGCCGCCCGCGCCGATGACCAGCGCATGGGACGACAGCGCGCGCTCCTGCCCTTCGATGCCCACCTCGTCCAGCAGGATATGGCGTGAATACCGCAGAAGCTGGTCATCGGTCATGGCGTGCGAATGGAATCAGAAAAATGACAAGGCTGCCAAGGAGGCGCGAAAAAAAGGCCGGACTCGATGGAAGTCCGGCCGGTTTGTCAGCGAATGCGCGAACCGCTCAATTCTCTTTCTTTTCTTCCTTGCGTTCGGTCTGGGTCTTGCTGATGAGCACCGGGCGGCCCTTGAGCTGGTTGAGCGCCTGGATGAGCTGGAAATCCTTGTCCGATCCGAACTCGGGCATCTTGCGGTCAGCGGAGGGCTTCTTCGACTCCTCCTCCAGGCGCTTGCGCGCTTCCTCGCGCGCCTTCTCGCGGGCTTCGTCCTTCTTCTCTTCGCCCTGGCCGCTGCCCAGGTGCTTTTCAAGATCCGCCTCGCGCATGCGCAGCGCGGCGAACAAGTTGCCTTCTTCCGACTCGTCGATCATCACGTCGGGCACGATGCCCTTGGCCTGGATGGACTTGCCGCTCGGGGTGTAATAACGCGCCGTGGTCAGCTTGATGCCGGTATCCGGGCCGAGCGGACGGACGGTCTGCACCGAACCCTTGCCGAAGGTCTGGCTGCCCATGATGGTCGCGCGCTTGTGGTCCTGCAGCGCACCGGCCACGATCTCGCTGGCCGATGCCGAACCTTCATTCACCAGAACCACCAGGGGCACCGACTTGAGTGCAGCCGGCAGTCGGCGCAGCGGGTCGCCGCCGCCGCGGCGCTGATAAAAGTCGGGCGAGGCCTTGTAGGTGGCCTTGCTGTCGGCCAACTGGCCGTTGGTGGAAACGACGGTCACATTTTCAGGCAGGAAGGCCGCAGAGATGGCCACGGCAGCGTCCAGAAGGCCACCCGGGTCATTGCGCAGGTCCAGCACCAGCCCCTTGAGGTTGGGCTCCTGCTTATAGACCTCTTCCACCTTGCGCACGAAATCATCCACCGTGCGCTCCTGGAACTGCGAGAGCCGGATCCAGGCGTAGCCGGGCTCCACCACCTTGCCCTTCACGGACTGCGTCTTGATCTCCTCGCGCGTGATCGTGACCGGGAACGACCGGTTTTCGTCCTTGCGGAAAATGGTGAGCGTGACCTTGGTATTGGGTTCGCCACGCATGCGCTTGACGGCGTCATTCAGCGCCAGGCCCTTCACGGCGGTCTCGTCGATCTTGGTGATCAGGTCATTGGTCTTGAGGCCGGCACGGAAAGCGGGCGAGCCTTCGATGGGGGAAACGATCTTGATCAGGCCGTCTTCCTGCGTGATCTCGATGCCGACGCCGACAAAACGGCCCGAGGTGCCTTCCCGGAATTCCTTGAAGGACTTCTTGTCGAAATACTGGGAGTGCGGGTCCAGGCTGGCCACCATGCCGGTGATGGCGTCGGTGATGAGCTTCTTGTCATCGACCGGCTCGACGTAGTCCGTCTTGACCAGGCCGAAAACCGCGGACAGCTGCTGGATTTCTTCGAGCGGCAGGGGCGTCATCGCGCCGCGTGCCACCGTCTGCAACGACACCGTGGTCAGCGCGCCGGCGACCACGCCCACGGATACCCACCCCGCAATTTTGAGTTTGTGCCCCATACAACACCTTTTCCCGCTTCAATCAATATACACCCGCAGGCCCCGCGCCGCCTGCGTACAAACATCAGGGCGGACAGTCACTTGGAACGGCCGCGCCCGCCGCAGTTCCGCGCGGGCGCTCACTTCTGCGGAGTGATATGAGGGGTTTTGCCCGCCTTTACGCGCGCTTTACGCCTTGCCCTGCGACGCCACGGCGGCGGCGGCCTTGGCCGCAGCCTCTGCGTCGCCCAGATAGTAGTGGCGGATCGGCTTGAGGTCCGCGTCCAGCTCGTATACCAGTGGAATACCGTTGGGAATGTTCAGGCCGACGATGTCCGAGTCGGAAATGCCGTCGAGGTACTTCACCATGGCGCGGATGGAGTTGCCGTGGGCGGCCACCACCACACGCTGGCCCGAACGGATGGCGGGCGCCATGGCCTCGTTCCAGAAGGGCAGCACGCGCGCCACGGTGTCTTTCAGGCATTCGGTCAGCGGCACGCTGCCTTCGGGCAGGCCGGCGTAGCGGCGGTCGCAGCGCTCGCTGCGGGGGTCGGTGGCTTCCAGCGCCGGCGGGGGGGTGTCGTAGCTGCGGCGCCAGACCAGCACCTGCTCGTCGCCGTACTGCTTGGCCATGTCGGCCTTGTTCAGGCCCTGCAGCGCGCCATAGTGGCGCTCATTCAGGCGCCAGTCCTTCACCACGGGCAGCCAGGTGCAGTCCATTTCATCGAGCGTGTACCACAGGGTGCGGATGGCGCGCTTGAGCACGCTGGTGAAGGCCAGGTCGAACGCGTAGCCCTCGGCCTTCAGCAGCTTGCCCGCCGACATGGCCTGCGCGACGCCCGTGGGTGTCAGATCGACATCGGTCCAGCCGGTGAAGCGGTTTTCAAGGTTCCAGGTGGATTCGCCGTGGCGGATCAGGACAAGTTTGTACATGGCAGGGCGGGGGCAAAATCAGGCATTCTAAAATTACGCGGTTCGCCAACCCAAGGAATCTTTGTGAAATTCATTATCGACAACTGGTATCTGTTCACGGTGGCGCTGGCCTCGGGCAGCATGCTGCTGTGGCCTGTGCTCAAGAACGCCAGTGGCGGTTCGCTCTCGCCCGCCGGGGCCGTGCAGCTCATCAATCGCGAAAAGGCCGTCGTCATCGACGTCTGCGAGACCGAGGAATTTGCCGCCGGCCATGTGGGCGGCGCCAAGAACGTGCCGCTGGGCCAGCTGGAAGAGCGTCTGCCGTCGGTGGTGAAGAACAAGGCCGTGCCGGTGATCCTGGTGTGCGCCAGCGGCGCCCGCGCAAACCGTGCGGTGGGCATTGCCAAAAAGCTGGGCTACGAAAAGGCCCAAGCGATGGCCGGCGGCCTCAAGGCATGGCGCGAAGCCAGCCTGCCAGTGGAAAAAGCGTAAACCGCCCCCAACTGCCTGAGTCATCCCCACCCATTCGCGTCAGGAAGGACCCCGTCATGCAAGCCGTCAAGATGTACACCACCGCCGTCTGCCCCTACTGCATCCGGGCCAAGCAGATCCTCAAATCGAAGGGCGTGGAGCAGATCGAGGAGATCCGCATCGACATGGACCCCGCCGCGCGCAGCCACATGATGGAGATCACCGGCCGCCGTACGGTGCCGCAGATCTACATCGGCGACACCCATGTGGGCGGCCACGACGACCTGGTGGCGCTGGACAGCCGTGGCGAGCTGATGCCCCTGCTGGGCGCAGCCTGACCCTATCTTTGGGCGCTGCATAATGCAGCCCCATGTGCCCGCTGTGGGAGCTGGGCGGCGATGAACAGGTCTTCGCGATGGTGCGCGCCCTGATTCGGGATGGAATGCAAGGCGCAAAGCGCAGCAATAGCCGGAGCTATTGCAAGCATTTGCAACGCAGCAGACCGCCCCAACCAGGGATGCGCGGCACGCGAGAGATTGGTTCACCGTCGCCCTACCCCCGGCGGGTTTTGTTTTGCTAGCAATTTCCAAGAGCAAAGAGACTTTTCAACCATGGCCGACCAAGAAAACCCCGTGTTCCAGATCCAGCGCGTCTACCTCAAGGACATGTCGCTGGAGCAGCCCAACTCCCCCGCCATCCTGCTCGAACAAGAGCAGCCCAGCGTGGACATCCAGCTGGGCGTGGAAGCCACTCCCGTGGCCGAAGGCATTTTTGAAGTGGCTGTGACGGCCACGGTGCAGACCAAGATCAAGGACAAGACCGTGTTCCTGGTCGAAGCCAAGCAGGCCGGCATCTTCGAGATCCGCAACGTGCCCGAAGACCAGATGGGCCCCATCATGGGCATCGCCTGCCCCCAGATCGTGTACCCCTACCTGCGCGGCAACGTGGCCGACGTGATCAACCGCGCCGGCTTCCCGCCCGTGCACCTGGCAGAAATCAACTTCCAGGGCATGTACGAGCAGCAGCAAGCGGCAGCGGCCGGCCAAGCTTCGCCCATCATCACGCAATAAGTTTCCAGCGGTTTGAGGCCTTTTGGGCCTCTAGCGCTTGATGCATAAGCGCAAGCAGCTATGAAAATCATAGTATTGGGTGCCGGTGCCTGGGGCACCGCGCTGGCCATGAGCGCAGCCTGGCATCCTGCCGGGCACGCCGTCACCCTGTGGGCGCGCGACGCAGCCCAGGTAGACGGCATGCGCGCCCAGGCGCAGAACGCCCGCTATCTGCCGGGCCTGGCCTTCCCCCCTTCTCTTGCCGTAGCCGATGGCGACTTCCGCGCCCTGTTGCCCGGTGCCGACCTGGTCATCGTGGCAACGCCCATGGCGGCCCTGCGCAGCATGCTGCAGGCGCTGGCAGGGTGCCGCGCGCCCGTGGCCTGGCTGTGCAAGGGGTTCGAGGCGGTGCAACCGGGCGCAAGTACACATACTTTTGGGCTGCTGGCGCATGAGGTGCAAGCGCTGACAGCTCCTGATTTGATAGCAGGCGTGTTCAGCGGCCCCAGCTTTGCGCAGGAAGTCGCCACGGGCCAGCCCACCGCGCTGGTGGCCGCCAGCCCGCATGCGGCCGTGCGCGATGCCTTGGTCCGCGCCTTCCACAGCCCCAGCGTACGCGTCTATGCCAACGAGGACATCGTGGGCGTGGAGGTGGGCGGCGCGGTGAAGAACGTGCTGGCCATCGCCACGGGCCTGTGCGACGGGCTCGCGCTGGGGCTTAACGCGCGCGCCGCGCTCATCACACGCGGCCTGGCCGAGATGACCCGGCTGGGCGTGGCGCTGGGTGCGCGCCCCGACACCTTCATGGGCCTGTCGGGCCTGGGCGACCTGGTGCTCACGGCCACGGGCGACCTGTCGCGCAACCGGCGCGTGGGCTTGCTGCTGGCCGAGGGGCAGATGCTGCAGCAGGCTGTTCAATCGCTCGGCCATGTGGCCGAAGGCGTGTACAGCGCCCGCACCGTGGCCCAACGCGCCGCAACGCTGGGGGTGGACATGCCCATCACCCGCGCGGTGGTGGCCTTGCTGGACGGCGCACTGTCTCCACCGCAGGCCGTGGCCCAGCTCATGGGGCGGGGCCCGGCTTCCGAACTGCTGTAGCCGCCAGCGACCCCGCGCCGGGGCCGCTGCGCCGCGAGATCAAAAAAAGAAAGGGCACCCGAACCAACGGGTGCCCTGGGCGGTGGGAAGACCGGCGGACCGGCTTCGGTGACCGCCACTGCGCGGCGGGTCAAAGCACGCCGAACAGCATGAGCAACAGAACCACAGAGAGGGGGACGCCGAGAAGCCACAAGATGATGGGCATGGTGATCTCCTGAAAAGGATGGAAGGGTTGAGGAACAAGTGGCTCCACCTTATCCATGCCCCCTCCGCCACCGTGTGCGCCGGCGCTGCGCGCGCCCGTAGTCCCGTGCCTACCACATGTCGGCGCGGCGCCCGTGCGCCCTGACGCCGCTGCGTTCAGACCTGTTCCAGCGCCAGCAGCTCGTCCACCGTCTGTCGGCGGCGGATCAGGCGGGCCTGGCCGCCGTCCACCAGCACCTCGGCCACCAGGGGCCGCGTGTTGTAGTTGGAGGACATGCTGGCGCCGTACGCGCCCGTGTCATGGATCACCAGCAGGTCGCCCACCTGCGCGGCCGGCAGATCGCGCGGCAGCACCACGCCGCCGTCGCCCTGGGTGAACACGTCGCCCGACTCGCACAGCGGGCCCGCCACCACGCTGGCTTTTTCCGGCACCGCAGCGCCGTCGCGGCGCAGCACGCTCATGGCGTGGTAGCTGCCGTACATGGACGGGCGCATGAGTTCGTTGAAGCCCGTGTCGACCAGCACAAAGTGGTTGTTGCCCGCATTTTTGGTGGCGCGCACCTCGCCCAGCAGCACGCCCGATTCGGCCACCAGAAAACGGCCCGGTTCGATCTCCAGGCCCAGCTTGTGGCCCACGATGGCCTCGGCCTGCTGGCGCGCCGCGTCCCACAGGCCGTGGTAGTGCTGCGTGTCCACCACCGGGTCGCCGCTGCGGTAAGGGATGGACAGGCCACCACCGGCCGAGATGGCGTGCAGGTCATGCCCTGCCGCGTGGGCCGTGCGCACCAGGTTGACCATGGCGCCGCACACTTCCTGCAGGTGGCTGTAGTCCACGCCCGAGCCGATGTGCATGTGCAGGCCCGCCAGCTTCAGGCCGTGCTGCGCAATCGCGGCCAGCGCCGCAGGCAGGTCGGTGTGCCAGATGCCGTGCTTGCTGTGCTCGCCGCCCGTGTTGGTCTTGTTGCTGTGGCCGTGGCCAAAGCCGGGGTTGATGCGCAGCCACACCGCATGGCCGGGCGAACGCTCGCCCAGCTGGAGCAGCATGTCGATGGAGCCAGCATTCACGGGCACGCCGTGCTCCACCACGCAGTCGAGCGTGGCGGCGTCAAACAGGTCGGCGGTGAAGACGATTTCCGAAGGTTCGCCACCTGCCACGTAACCTGCGGCCAGAGCACGCAGGATCTCGCCTCGCGACACCGCATCCACCTTCACGCCCTCTTCGCGCATGAGCTTGAGGATATGGATGTTGGAGCAGGCCTTCTGCGCAAAGCGGATGGTCTCAAAATTGGACAGCTGCGCAATGCGCTGGCGGATGGTGGCCGCGTCATACACCCACAGCGGGGTGCCGAACTGATCGGCCAGGGCCCACAGCTGGGCGGGGGAAAAGGGGTTGGACATGCACAAAGCTCCGAAGCGGAAAGGGAACGACGCACGCATGATGCCCGTCCGCCACTATTCAGTCGAATGCTTTGATTTACATCGTCCATTCAATATGGATATGCTTTGCCGATGACTGAACCGACCGACTCGCCCCTGGCCCACCGCATCAGCCACCGCATCACCCACCGCCATATCGAGGTCTTCCGCGCCGTGATGACGGCGGGCAGCGCCACCGGCGCAGCCGACCTGCTGCACAGCTCGCAGCCCACCGTCAGCCGCGAGCTGGCGCGACTGGAAACGCTGCTGGGCTACGCGCTGTTCGAGCGCGTGCAGGGCCGCCTGCGCCCCAACGCCCGCGCACTGGCGCTGTGGGACGAGGTGCAGCGCTCGTGGCAGGGGCTGGAGCGGGTGGTGGACCGCGCCGTGGCGCTGGGCCGCTCGGACGCGGTGCAGCTGTCGGTGCTGTGTCTGCCCGCGCTGGCGCACACGCTGCTGCCGGGCGCGGCGGCGCGGCTGGTGCGGGCCAGCCCCCACGCGCGCCTGTCGATCACGCCGCAGGAGTCGCCGCTGCTGGAAGAGTGGATGAGCGCCCAGCGCTACGACCTGGGCCTGTGCGAACAGGCCGCCGCCCCGCCGGGCACGCGGGCCGAGGTGCTGCTGACGCTGGACGAGGTGGCCGTGCTGCCAGCCCGCCACCCGATCGCGGGCCGGCCGGTGCTGGATCTGGCGGACTTTGCAGACCAGCCCTTCGTCAGCCTGTCGGCCGACGACCCCTACCGCAGCATCATCGACGCGCGGTTTGCCGAGGCTAGCGTGGCGCGCGCCCTGCGGGTGGAAACCCACAGCGCCGCCGCCGTGTGCGCCATGGTGGAAGAGGATCTGGGCCTGGCCATTGTCAACCCGGTGACCGCCCTTGCGGCTGCGGCGGGCGGGCGCCTGGTGCTGCGGCGCCTTGCGTTTTCCATCCCGTTCAGCGTGACGGCCCTGCTGCCGCTGCACCGCCCGGCCTTGCCGGAGGCTGCGCCCATGCTGGAGGCTTTGCGAGAGCAGGCAGCCGAAGTTGCACGCCAAGTGGAGCGGGCACTTGCCCCGCCGCACTGAGGCTGCGCCCTCAGAGAACTACTATTTTGATAGCTGTCAGCGCTTACCCATCAAGCGCTAGAGGCCAATTTAACCAATATTTCTTCAGGGCGGCGTCAGGCTGCGCACCTTGGCCGCCAGCCGCGCCTCCACCGAGGGCGACACAAACTTGGTCACCTCGCCGCCCAGCACGGCGATCTCGCGCACGAAGGTGCTGCTGATGAACTGGTATTTGTCGCTGGGGGTGAGGAACACGGTTTCCACCTGGGGCATCAGGCTGCGGTTCATGCCGGCCAGCTGGAACTCGTAGTCAAAGTCGGTCACGGCGCGCAGACCCCGCACCATGGCCTTGCCGCCGCGCGACACCACAAAGTCGCGCAGCAGGCCCGAAAAGCTCTCCACCTGCACCTGCGGATAGTTCTTGACCGCCTCGCGCACCATGTCGATGCGCTCTTCGAGACTGAACAGCGTCTTCTTGTGGTGCCCCGCCGCCACGGCCACGATCACACGTTCGAACAACTGGGTGGCCCTGCGCACCACGTCTTCATGCCCGAGGGTGATCGGGTCAAAGGTTCCGGGGTACACGGCAAGCACGTTCTGGGCCATGGCTGGTTGTCTCCTCTATGGCGGAATGGACGTTGGACCGGGCGCGGCAACTGCGGGCAGGCCCGCTGCGCCGCCCCCGGACCGCGTGGGGCGCATTATGCAGTGCACTGCAACATGAACCCGGCGCATGGCACGCGCCCGGGCGTGCCACGTCAGCGCGGTGGTGCTGCGGCCGCGCGCCGCAACAGGTGCGCATGCACCGCCCCGGCCTTCAGGTGCCGGTGCAGCACCAGGCCGCTGGCGGCCAGGTCTTCGTCGGACCAGGCGCGAGGCGCTTCGAGGTAGACAAAGCCCTCAGCCGCCACGGCCTGGGCGGCGGCCTGCAGGGCGGGGGCAAACAGGTCGCCGTCGAACGGCGGGTCGATCAGCACCAGGTCCAGGCTGGCGGGTGCGGCCTGCCGGAGGGTGGCCACGCCGTCGCCACGCTGCACACGCACGGCGCCGGCCTGCAACTTGGCCTGCAGGCCCTGCAGCTGCGCGACCAGCGCGGCATCGCTTTCCACCAGCAGCACCGACGCGGCGCCGCGCGAGGCCGCCTCCAGCCCCAGCGCGCCGGTGCCTGCGAAGGCGTCCAGGCATCGCCAGCCCGCCAGGTCCTGGCCCAGCCAGTTGAAGAGCGTCTCGCGCACGCGGTCGGGCGTGGGGCGCAGGCCGGGGCGGTGTGCCACCTTCAGGCGCGTGCGCTTCCATTGCCCGCCGATGATGCGGATTTCGCCCGCGCCCTGGGGGGCGGCTGCGGGCGCACCGGCCTTGCCGGTCTTGCCGGCTTTGCTATTGGCGCCTGGTTTGGGCGATGCGGGCAGAGGCGCAGCGGCCGCCGCCTGGGCCTTGCGGATTTCGGCGGTGATGGCGCTGCCCCGCAGGCTGGAGCGGCTCATGGCTGCTTGCCCCCCACCACCACCGTCACCATGCGGCCCGGCTGCAGCTTCTCGGCCATGGCGCGGCGCACGTCGGCCACGGTGAGGGCCTCGACCTTTTTCGTCCACTGGTCCAGGTAGTCGAGCGGCAGGTCGTTCCAGGCGATGTTGGCCACGTTGCCCAGCAGCTTCTTGTTGCTGTCGATGCGCAGCGCAAAGCCGCCGATGAGGTTGTCCTTGGCGGCGCGCAGCTCGGCCTCGGTGGGGCCTTCGGCCACATAGCGGGCGATCACGTCGCGCGAGACCTGCACGGCGTCCCGCGCCTGATCGGGCCGCGTCTGCAGGCCCACGGTGAAGGCGCCGGCGTGCAGGCCGGCCGCAAAGTAGCTGTAGACGCTGTACGAGAGGCCGCGCTTTTCGCGCACCTCGTTCGTCAGGCGCGACACGAAACCCCCGCCGCCCAGGATGTGGTTGCCCACCAGCAGCGCGAGAAAGTCCGGGTCCTTGCGCTGAAAGCCGGGCTGGCCGATGAGCACGTGGGCCTGGGCCGAGGCGAAGGGGATGGTGCGCTCGACCGGCGCGGCCAGCGCCGCAACCTCGCCCACCGGCGGCAGCGGCGCGCAGCCCGTGCTGGCGGGCAGGCGCGACAGCAGCGTGGCCACCAGCGTCTGCGCCTGCGCGCGCGTCACGGCGCCCACGATGCTGACCTTGGCGCGGCAGGCGGCGATGTGCCCCGTGTGGAAGGCCTGCATGTCGGACACGCTGATGCGGGCGAGCGTCTCTTCGGTGGTGCGCACGCCATAGGGGTGGCTGCCGTACACGGCGGACGCGAACGCGTGGGCCGCCACGGTGGCGGGGCGGGTCAGCGATTCCTTGATGCTGGCGCTCCAGCGGGCGCGGTCGCGCGGCCACACGTCGGCCGGAAAGCTGGGCTCGCCGATCTGGCGCGCGGCCAGGCGGGCGGCCTTATCGAGCAGCGGCGGGTCGGTGAGCGAGCGCAGCGTGTAGTGCAGTGCGTCGTTGTCGGCAGCCGCCTCAAAGCTGGCGCCCAGGTCGGCCCAGGCCTCGCCCAGGCCGTTTTCGTCCAGTGCGGGTTCGCGGCTCGCGTCGCGCCCGGCCTTCACGCCCTTGCTGGCCATCATGGCCACGGCGCTGGCCAGGCCTGATTGGCCCGCCGGATCGCGGCGCGTGCCGGCGTCGAAGTCGATCTGCACGTCCACCATGGGGATGACGGGGCTTTCGACCAGATAGACCTTGGCGCCGCTGGGCTCCACCCAATGCTGGATGGGCAGCAACGCCCAGGCAGAATTTGAATAAAAAACGGCTCCAGCGCTTACCAGTAAAGCGCGAGCAGCTATCTTTTTAAGAGTAATCATGGGTTGACTGCGCGAAACGGATTCAGTGGCGGGCCGCGCCGGGCGCGGGCTGTGCGCGGGGGCGTGGGGCGTCCAGCGGCTGCGGCAGCAGCGTGGCCACGGTGAGCTGGTCGTCACCAAAATATTTGGCGGCCACGGCCTGCACCTGCGCGGGGGTCACGGTGCGCAGCAGGGCCAGCAGGCGGTCGTTGGCGTCGAGCGGGAAGCCCTGGATCCAGTTGCCGCCCAGCTCCTGCGCCTGGCTCATCACCGAGTCGCGCTCGTACACGGTGGAGGCGATCCACTGCGTTTTCACACGGGTCAGCTCGGCCTCGCTCACGCCGTCCTTTGCCACGCGGCTCACCTCGGCGCGCAGCGCGTCTTCCACCTGCTGGGCCGTCTTGCCCGCCGCCGGCACGCCGCTGAGCATGAACAGGCTGGGGCCGCGCCCCGTCACCATCGCGCCACTGCTGGCGCTGTCGGCCACGCGGTTGTCGCCTTGCGTGAGTGCTCGGTCCAGCCGCGCGCCGTCGTACCCGTTGAACACGGCCGACAGCACCATCAGGGCCAGCGCGTCGCGGTCGGCATCGGTGAGGTTGTCGAGGCGCTGCAGGCTGGGCGCGCGAAAGGCCAGGGCCACATAGGCCTGCTCGGCCGGAGCCTTCACGGCAATGCGGCGCAGGCCTTTTTGCTCAGGCTCGGTGCGCGGCTTGCGCGCGGGCAGCGCGTGGGTGGGCAGGCTGCCGTAGTACTTCTCGGCCAGCGCGCGCACCCTGGCCACGTCCACGTCACCGGCCACCACCACGGCGGCATTGGTGGGCGTGTACCACTGGCGGTAGAAGGCGCGCACGTCTTCGGGCGTCATCGCATCCAGGTCGCTCATCCAGCCCACGATGGGGCGGCGGTAGGGCGACGCAATGAAGGTGGTGGCAAAGAGCTGCTCGGCCAGCATGGCGCGGGGCTGGTCTTCGGTGCGCAGGCGGCGCTCTTCCTTGACGACCTCGATCTCTTTCTTGAACTCTTCGTCGGGCCAGTGGCTGTTGGCGAAGCGGTCGGATTCGAGCTTCATCACGTCTTCCAGACGGCTGGACGGGATCTGCTGGTAGTAGCCCGTGTAGTCGCGGCTGGTGAACGCGTTTTCGCGCCCGCCCAGGGCCGCCACGCGGCGCGAGAACTCGCCCGGCGCCAGCGTCTTGGTGCCCTTGAACAGCATGTGCTCCAGCACGTGGGCCACGCCGGTCACACCGTCCACCTCGTCCATGGAGCCCACGCGCACCCACACCATGTGCACCGCCGTGGGCGCACGCCGGTCGGGCTGCACGATGAGCTGCATGCCATTCTTGAGCGTGAACTGCTGCGCACCGGACGCGGTGGCGGAGGGCGGAGCAATGGAGGGAACAGCCGGCGTGGTGGTCGCAAGGACACCCCCGGACGAAATGCAGGCCAGCAGGGCCAGAAGGGTGAGGGCGCGTTTCATAGAATGGGGTGATTCTAAGAACCCGCCAATGTTCAGTTTTTTCAAGAAAAAGCCCGCCCCCGAGGCCACCCCGGCCCCGGACACCGCCCCCCCTTTGGCGCCTGATGCACCTCCTGCATCTGCAGCACCTGCATCCCAGACACCGGCCACCCAGCCCCCGACCGCCCCCTCACCGGCACCCGCACCGGCACCCTCGGCCTTTGGCTGGCTGAAGAACCCGTTCGGCACCAAGCCGCCAGAGCCCACGGTGCCGGCGGCCGCCCCCACCAGCCCGACTGTGGCGCTGCCACCTCCCGCGCCCGTGGCCGCTCCCGCCGCCCCGGCCGCCACACCGCCATCGGCGCCCGTGGCACCCACCGTGCCCGCCGCACCCGTGGCGCCCGCCGCGCCTGTGCCGACCCCGGCTGTTCCAGTCGCCGTCCCGGCGCCACCATCGCCCCTCGTGCCTGCGCCGAACGCAGCGCCACCGTCGCTCGCGCCCCTGCCCGCCGCACCGGCTGCGGTGCCCGTGGCTGCCTCCACCGCCCCGGCCCCTGCGACCGAGCGCAAGGGCTGGCTCGACCGCCTCAAAAGCGGCCTGCGCAAGACGGGCACGAGCATCACCACGGTGTTCACCGGCACGCAGATCGACGACGCGCTGTATGACGAGCTGGAAGAAGCCCTGCTGATGGCAGACACCGGCGTGAAGGCCACCACCCACCTGCTGGCCGACCTCAAGCGCCGCGTGAAGGAGGCCAAGGCCACCGAGCCCGCCGCCGTGAAGGGCCTGCTGGCCGACGCGCTGGCCGACCTGCTGCGCCCGCTGGAAAAACCCCTGGTCATCGGCGAGCACACGCCCACCGTGATCATGGTGGCGGGCGTGAATGGCGCGGGCAAGACCACCTCCATCGGCAAGCTCACCAAGCACCTGGCGCAAGAAGGCGCGGCCGTGCTGCTGGCGGCGGCCGACACCTTCCGCGCGGCAGCGCGCGAGCAGTTGGGCGTCTGGGCCGACCGCAACACGGTGGAGATCGTGAGCCAGGAGGGCGGCGACCCGGCCGCCGTGAGCTTTGACGCCGTGACGGCGGGCAAGGCGCGCGGCAAGGACGTGGTGCTGGTGGACACGGCCGGCCGCCTGCCCACACAGCTGCACCTGATGGAAGAGCTGAAGAAAATCCGCCGCGTGGTCACCAAGGCCGACGCCACGGCGCCCCACGAGGTGCTGCTGGTCATTGACGGTAACACCGGCCAGAACGCGCTGGCCCAGGTGCGCGCGTTCGACGACGCCCTGCAGCTCACGGGCCTCATCGTCACCAAGCTCGACGGCACGGCCAAGGGCGGCGTGCTGGCCGCCATTGCGCAGGAGCGGCCCGTGCCCGTGTACTTCATCGGCGTGGGCGAGAAGCTCGAAGACCTGGAAACCTTCAACGCACGCGAGTTCGCGCAGGCCCTTCTGTCGTGAACGAGGGCTCCAAGGCCCAATATTGCCCCCACGGGTGAATTTCGCATTTACGGAATGGGGCGTTTCCCCCATCATGGCTTTTCGATTCGTTGCAAGCGCACGAAAGGTCCATGTTCATCGAACTTGTCAAAGGCGTGGCATTGCTGCTGGCCCTGTGTTTCCTTCACGGGGTCAACATTCGGGTATGGCGTCAGCGCCCACGCGTTGGGCAAGTGTTCTCCGGCGTTCTTTTCGGCGGGATCTGTGTGGTGGGGATGCTCACGCCGGTCGTGTTGATGCCGGGTGTCATTTTCGACGCCCGCTCAGTGGTGCTGAGCATGGCCGGCCTGTTCGGGGGCCCGGTGGTGGCGGTCATCACTGCACTCATGGCAATCACCGGTCGGTTGTGGCTGGGTGGCTCGGGTGCGCAGGTGGGCGTGCTGGTGATCACGTTTTGCACGGTCATGGGGCTGGTGTACCGCGCGGGTCGTGCACGCGGCCGCTTGGGCGTAGAGCCGCTGCCGCTGGCGATTTTCGGACTGTTGCTGCACACGGCGGTGATCGGATTGTTCCAGTTGCTCCCCCCTGCGGTGGCAACGCGCGTCAACGAGACCCTCGCCCTGCCCTTCCTGCTGACCTTCACGCCTGCCACGGTCGTGCTTGGCTTGTTGCTGCGCGACGTGGAGATGCGCCTTGCCACCGAGGTGGCACTGCAAGACACTGCGGCGAGGCTGCACGCTATCACGCGGGCCATACCCGATGTACTGCTGGTGCTCGACGCCCAGGGCCGCTATGCGGAGGTGCTGTCACCAGATAACGACTCGCTGGTCGCCAGCGCGAGCCATCTCCTTGGCAGGCGGATTCATGACGTGCTGCCACCTGACCAGGTCGACCGTTTCATGACGCTGATCGACGACACACTGAGCTCTGGCCAGACGCGCAGCATCGAGTACGAAATCGACACGCAAGCGGGCCCCCGCCATTTTGAGGGGCGCGCACAGCCCTTATCCGCGGGGGTAGGTGGCCAACCGGCAGTGGTTTTTCTGGCACGAGACTGCACCCACCGCAAGCAGGCTGAGGGCGCACTGCGCGAATCGGAACTCCGTTTTCGCTCACTGCTGCGCAACATTCCGTCCATTTCCGTACAAGGCTATCTGCGCGACGGGACCACCAGCTACTGGAATCGGGCGTCCGAGCAGCTGTATGGGTACACCGCAGAAGAGGCGCTTGGCGGCAATCTACTGGATCTCATCATCCCACCGCCCTTGCGGGACTCAGTCCGTGAAAATGTGGAGCAGATGTTTGCCACCGGTGAGGCAATGCCCGCGGGCGAGCTGCAGTTGCAACGCAAAGACGGTTCTCTGGTGCACGTATTTTCGAGCCACGCCTACATTCAGGTGCCGGGCCATGCCCCCGAGATGTTCTGCATAGACATCGACATTTCAGGCCGCAAGGCGGCCGAGGAGGAGGCGCGTTATCTGGCCTTCTACGACGCACTGACCCAATTACCGAACCGCCGACTGCTGGTGGACCGTCTGCAGCAGGTGCTGGCCAACAGTGCGCGCTCGGGCTTGGTGGCTGCGGTGTTGTTTGTGGACCTGGACAACTTCAAGACGCTGAACGACTCGCGTGGGCACGAAGTGGGCGACCTGTTGCTGAGGGAGGTGGCGCTGCGGCTGCGAAGCAGTGTTCGCGAGCAGGACACTGTCGCGCGGCTGGGCGGAGACGAGTTCGTGGTGGTGCTACAGAACCTCAGCGGCGTGCCGGACGAGGCTGCAGCGCAAGCCCGTACGCTGGGCGAACTGCTGTTGGCGCAATTGCGGCAGCCCTATCAACTGGCAGGGAGTGAGCACCACTTCACCGCCAGCATCGGTGTGACGCTGATGAACGATCGGGCTGACACAGTGGACGAGGTGCTCAAGCAAGCCGACCTCGCCATGTACCGTGCCAAGGACGCCGGGCGTAACACGCTGCGATTTTTTGACCCCGACATGCAGCAGGCCGTGAACCGACGCGCCTTGCTGGAGGCCGAACTGCACGCAGGCCTGCGGCAAGCGCAGTTCCTGCTGCTCTACCAGCCGCAGGTGGACGCGCAGGGGCGAATAGTGGGCGCAGAAGCACTGGTGCGCTGGCAGCACCCGGTACATGGCATGGTGCCACCCTCGGAATTCATCCCACTGGCCGAAGAGTCCGGGCTAATCCTGCCGCTGGGCCTGTGGATCATGGAGACCGCGCTGCGCCAACAGGCGCAGTGGCACGAAGACCCAGGCCTTGCGCATCTGGGGCTGTCGATCAACGTGAGTGCACGGCAGTTTTTGCAGGACGACTTCGTGCAGCAAGTGAGCGGGGCGTTGCAACAGTCTGGCGCAGACCCGTCTCGCATCAAGCTCGAACTGACCGAAAGCCTGCTGCTGGACAACGTGGACCACGTGGTGACAACCATGCACGCCTTGCGCAATCTTGGGCTGGGCTTCTCGCTAGACGACTTTGGCACCGGATACTCGTCGCTCAGTTACCTCAAACGCCTGCCGCTCAACCAGATCAAGATCGACCAGGGCTTTGTGTTGGACGTGCTGCTCGATCCAAGCGACGCGGCCATCGCGCAGTCCATCATTGCGCTGGCACACAGCCTGGGGCTGGATGTCATCGCGGAAGGGGTGGAATCGCAGGCACACCTCGAATTCCTTCGCTCCCATGGATGCCGTACCTTTCAGGGCTACCTTTTCGGTCGACCCCTGCCATTGGCTGACTTCGAACGCAGAGCCCTGCAAGAGCGGGCCCACCAGACACCACCCCCCGGCTAGGCGTCCGCGCGGTAGAAGGCGTCGAGCGAAACGCGCGAAAACGGAGGATCGCGTGGTGCTACCGATAAGCCCAGGGTGGCCCCCTGGGCGCAGGCGGTGGTACCGCGCGAGACCGGTTTATCGTGCGTCGCAGCCGATGATCCTTTTGCCGCGCAGACTCCCAGGTTGAAGTTGCCCATCGCATTCATCACGCCGCGCGCCACCTTCACCTCCCTCTATCGACCGGGAGATTCAAAGGTTGCGTTGCGAAGAAAGCCGGCCGGCATCTGCAATGCCGACGTGCTGCCAAACTGCTTGTGCGCTGCGAGCAACTCGTCCAGGCGAGGGTCTCGAATCATGACCTGCTGTCCATCGCCTTCGGCAACAGCAATGACGGGAGCGCTGGGTTCAGGCCCCGAAGCCAGCTGCGCGCCTGCAGCGGCGCCAGGGCTTTGCAGGGTTGCGAGCGAGCTCCAGCCGATTGCAGCGACAGCCGCAAGCGATGCGAACCCGGCGGCCATCTTCCATCGAAATACGGACGCGTTGGCCGCTGCATCCACCGCACCCGCAGGCGCTGCCACGAGGCCCTGCGCAGGGGCGCGGGTGGACTCCACCGCCGGCCGGGGCATCACAGGCTCCTGGGCCAGTTGGGCACGCAACCGGGCAAGGAACGCGGCATCACCCGTCTGGGCGAGATCCGGGGAGCGCAGCACATCGCCCACCAACTGGTACACCGCCCAGGTGGACTGACCTTGTTCCTCGCAGGCAAACTCCAGCGCCTGCGCCCACTCATCGCCATCCAGCTCGCCATCGGCCAGGGCAGACAGCTGCTCGCAGCGCGCGTCCCGTTCGTCCACCTTGGTCGGCCCCTTCAAAGCCCCGTCGTTACCTGCTACAGCCTGGTTCATTTCCAATACCTCACCATCGTTTGCCTGACTGGTTTTCAAGCAAGGGTCGCACGCGCGCAGAAATGGCTTCTCGCGCCCTGAAAATCCGAGACCGCACCGTGCCGATGGGGCACCCCATCGCGGTGGCGATCTCTTCATAGCTCAACCCCTCGATTTCTCGCAGCGTCACTGCCTGCCTCAGATCGTCAGGCAAAGCCTCCATGGCCGCGTTGACGGTCAGCGCAATTTCTCGGGCTGCGAGAACGGTTTCGGGGGTTTCTTCGCTGATTAGTTCATGCCCCAGGCGGGAAGTTTCATCTTCGTCGTCTCCAGCACGCAGGGCGTTCTCGGAGATCACCGGGTTGCGCTTCATGTCCATCAACGCCTTCTTGGCGGTGTTGACGGCAATCCGGTAGAGCCAGGTGTAGAACTGCGCCTCACCCCGGAACTGGTGCAGTGCGCGGTAAGCGCGGATGAAGGTTTCCTGGGCGATGTCAGGGATCAGGTCCGTGTCCCGCACCATGCGGCCGATGAGGCGCTCGATGCGGCGCTGGTACTTGAGCACCAGCAACTCGTACGCGCGCTGATCGCCTGCCACCGTGCGCTCCACCAGTTGGAGGTCGCTGTCTTCGGAGGGGGAAGGCGGGGTAACAGTCATGAATTCTTAAAAATCACGCCCCATGGCGGCCGGCCAGGGCGGTCTTGTCAGCGTTGTCGTCAGCGCCCGGCGTGGCGCGCGAATATACCGCACGGCGCAGATCCAGCCATCTCTCGGGCTGGCGGGATTGCTCCAGCCACAGCCAGGTACGGCCAAGCCCGAGAGGCGCGACAGAAATCCAGAGATGGGACTGCAGATCCAGAAGGACCGCAGGCGCACCAGAAAGTGCCCGACTGTCGCCGCTTTGGCCGGGGGCTCTGTCCAGTTGCCAGTAGCGTCCGTCCCACCGCAGCACACCGCACCACTGGTGGCACCAGAGGTGAAAGGCCGCGACCGAGAATGCGCCCCAGAGAGCGAAGGATGCCCACACCGCCCCCACCTTGTCGCTTGCACCCATCCAGGCCCACAGCGACAGCACGCCCAGACCCGCGCACGCCAACGCGATCAACAGACCACCCAGCGCCAGGCTGCGCCCCAGCGGGTACGAGACGGAGGGCGGCGACCGCGAGATCCCCATCATCTGCCTTGCGCCGCACGGCGACGGGCTGTGCCGGGATCGCTCACAAACCTTGGTGGTGGTAAGCGGGAGCCTGACGGATCAGACGCGCTTGAAGACCAGCGTCCCATTGGTGCCACCAAAACCAAAGTTGTTTTTGACGGCAACGTCGATCTTCATGTCACGCGCCGTGTTGGCGCAGTAGTCCAGGTCGCACTCCGGGTCCTGATTGAACAGATTGATGGTGGGCGGAACCTTCTGGTGGTGCAAGGCCAGCACCGTGAAGATGCTCTCGATGCCCCCGGCGCCACCCAGCAGATGGCCCGTCATGGACTTGGTCGAGCTCACCACGGTCTTGTAGGCATGGTCACCGAGCGCCGCCTTGATGGCATTGGTCTCGTTGATGTCGCCCAGCGGCGTGGACGTGCCATGGGCATTCAGGTAATCCACCTGGTCTGCGTTCACACCGGCATTGCGCAGCGCGTTGAGCATGGCACGGCGGGGGCCGTCCATGTTGGGGGCCGTCATGTGCCCGGCATCGGCACTCATGCCAAAGCCACTCAGCTCGGCGTAGATCTTGGCGCCGCGGGCCTTGGCGTGCTCATACTCTTCCAGCACCATCACGCCGGCGCCTTCGCCCAGCACAAATCCGTCCCGGTCCTTGTCCCAGGGACGTGACGCGGTCTTGGGATCATCGTTGCGGGTCGACAGCGCGCGCATTGCGGCAAAGCCGCCAATGCCCAGCGGGGACACCGTCGACTCCGACCCCCCTGCCACGACCACATCGGCATCGCCGTATTCGATCATGCGGCCCGCTTCGCCGATGCAGTGCAGTCCTGTCGTGCAGGCTGTCACCACCGACAAGTTCGGCCCCTTGAAGCCGAAACGCATCGACACATGGCCCGCCACCATGTTGATGATGGACGCTGGCACGAAAAACGGCGTGATGCGCCGGGGGCCGCGGTTGGTGAGTTCGGCGTGTGTGTCTTCGATCAGCGGCAGGCCGCCAATGCCCGAGCCGATCACGCAGGCGATGCGTGTGGCGAATTCTTCGCTGAGCGCCTCTCCCGTCGGGAGACCGGCATCCTGCACGGCCTGCGCCGCCGCAGCGACCCCGAAGTGGATGAAGGTGTCCATCGCGCGCGCATCCTTGGCGCTGATGTATGACTCCAGGTCAAAACCCCTGACCTCGCCTGCGATCTTGCAGGCGAAGTTCGATGCATCGAACTTGGTGATGAGGTCAATGCCGGATTGCCCGGCAAGGAGGTTGGCCCAGGAATCGGCCACCGTGTTGCCCACGGGGCTGACGCATCCCAGGCCGGTCACGACAACGCGACGACGGCTCATGCGTAAAAACCTTCTGCTTGGAAATCGCTTGAGTCAGGCGCAGCGCGCCGCTCAGGCCTTCTGGTGGGTGTTGGCGTAGTCGATGGCGTTTTGCACCGTCGTGATCTTCTCGGCGTCTTCGTCCGGGATCTCGATGCCGAACTCGTCTTCCAGTGCCATCACCAGTTCCACGGTGTCGAGGGAGTCGGCACCGAGGTCTGCCACGAAGGCTTTCTCGTTGGTGACCTGAGACTCTTCCACACCGAGTTGTTCGGCAATGATCTTTTTGACGCGTGCTTCGATATCGCTCATGGTTTCCCTCTGGGGGTTGTGAATGAATCCGCGATTCTAGCCGCTTAAGGAGTGGCCCCTAAACAGCCCGCCGTACGGACTAACCGGCGTTAACTTGCCTCAATTACATGTACATGCCGCCATTGACGTGCAACTCCTGCCCCGTCACATAGCCTGCCTCGAGGGATGCCAGGTAGGCCACCGCGTGTGCGATGTCCTGCGGGCGCCCCATGTGGCCGAGGGGGATCTGCGCGTTGAGCGCTTTTTGCTGCTCCTCGGGCAGCGCTGCCGTCATGTCGGTCTCGATGAATCCCGGGGCCACGCAGTTCACGGTGATGCCGCGGCTGCCCAGCTCGCGCGCCAGCGCGCGCGTCATGCCTGCCACACCGGCCTTGGCGGCAGCATAGTTGGCCTGACCCGGATTGCCCGATGCGCCCACCACGCTTGTGATGCTGATGATGCGCCCGAAGCGCTGCTTCATCATGGGACGGATGGCGGCGCGGCTCGCACGGAACACCGCCTTGAGGTTGGTGTCCAGCACCGCATCCCAGTCGTCGTCCTTCATGCGCATGGCCAGGGTGTCGCGGGTGATGCCCGCGTTGTTGACCAGCACGTGCAGGCCGCCCTGCTGCTTGACGATGCCATCGATCAAGGCGTCGAGGGCCGCGCCATCGTTCACGTTCAGGTTAACCCCGCGGCACCCGGCATGGGCCGCCAGGGCCTGGGTGATGCGCGCAGCGCCGTCGTCCGTCGTGGCGGTGCCCACCACCTGATAGCCGCGCACGGCCAGCTCCAGCGCAATGGCGGCTCCGATGCCGCGGGTTGCGCCCGTGACCAGCGCAACCGGCGCCGCAGATGAGGATGCGGATTCGCTCATGCCAGCAACTCCCGGGTTTCGGCCAGGGTGGCCGTATCAAAAAGGGCGGCACCGACCAGCTCGGGGTCGATGCGCTTGGTCAGGCCTGCAAGCACCTTGCCCGGGCCGCTTTCAATGATGTGGGTCACGCCGCGCGCCTTCAGCGCCTTCACGCATTCGACCCAGCGGACCGGGCCAAATGCCTGGCGATACAGAGCGTCGCGGATGGCATCCGCCCCTTCCTGCACTGCCACATCCACGTTGTTCACCACCGGGATCTGCGGCGCCGCAAGCACCACGTCGGCCAGGGCCGCCTTGAGCTTCTCCGCCGCAGGCTTCATCAGGCTGGAATGGAACGGCGCCGACACCGGCAGCGGCAGTGCACGCTTGGCGCCTGCGGCCTTCAACATTTCACACGCTTTCTCGACACCTGCCTTGGTGCCCGCAATCACGGTCTGGATGGGGTCGTTGAAGTTCACGGCCTCCACGATCTCGGTCGAGCCTTCACCGAAGGACGCCTGGGCCTGCTCACAACCGGCAATGACCTGAGACGCCTCCATGCCCAGAATGGCCGCCATGGCGCCCGAGCCCACCGGCACAGCCTCCTGCATGGCGGCTGCGCGCAGGCGCACCAGGGGAGCCGCCTGCGCGAGCGTCAACACTCCTGCGGCCACCAGCGCCGAATATTCACCCAGCGAATGTCCAGCCACGGCAGCCGGAGCAGCGCCCCCCTCGGCGCGCCAAACCCGCCACGCCGCCACACCGGCCACCAGCATCACGGGCTGGGTGTTGGTGGTGAGCGCCAGCGCCTCCTTGGGGCCGTCCTGGATCAAGGCGCCCAGGTTTTCACCCAGGGCGTCCGACGCCTCCTGCAGGGTCTGCACCACGGCCGGGTGCTCGCCCCATCCGTCGAGCATGCCCACCGACTGCGAGCCCTGCCCCGGAAAGACAAATGCGAAAGTCTTCATCACGCTTCAGAAATATGAACAAAAATGTGCTTCAGCGCTTATCCAGCAAGCGCTGAAAGCTATAACTTTAGGAGCACAGCACCCCAGGTAAAACCGCCGCCCACGCCTTCCAGCAGCAGGGTTTCTCCCTTTTTTACTTGCCCGCTGCGCACTGCGTGGTCGAGCGCGAGCGGAATGGACGCCGCCGACGTGTTGCCATGCTGGTCCACGGTGACCACGATCTTGTCCATGGACATCTTCAGCTTGCGGGCCGTGCCCTGCATGATGCGGATGTTGGCCTGGTGCGGAATCAGCCAGTCGATGTCCGCCTCGGTCATTCCGGCCTTGGCCAGCGCCGCGTGGGCAGCCTTCTCGAGCACCCCCACCGCCAGCTTGAAGACCGCCTGGCCATCCATCTTGAGCAAGGGATCACCCAGCACCTGGCCGCCCGCCACGTTGCCGGGCACACAGAGAATGTCCACATGCTTGCCATCGGCGTGCAGGTCGCTGGAAAGAATCCCGGGGGTGTCCGAGGCTTCCAGCACCACCGCCCCGGCACCGTCGCCGAACAGAACGCAGGTGGTGCGGTCGTTGAAGTCCAAGATGCGGCTGAACACCTCGGCCCCGATGACCAGGGCCTTGCTGGCCGCACCCGTCTGGACCATGGCATCGGCCACCGACAGGGCATAGACAAAACCGCTGCACACTGCCTGCACATCGAATGCGGGGCAACCATTGGCGCCCAGCTTGTTCTGCAAAATGCAGGCCGTGGAGGGAAACACCATGTCCGGCGTGGACGTGGCGACGATGATCAGGTCGATATCGGTGGCCTGCAGGCCCGCTGCCTGCAGCGCATTGCGCGCGGCCTCCAACCCCAGGTCGCTGCTCGCCACATCGGGCGCCGCGAAATGGCGCGCACGGATGCCGGTGCGCTCCACAATCCATTCGTCAGAGGTTTCGATGCCGCGTTGGCCCAGTTCAGCCACCAGGTCGGCATTGGTCAGCCGGCGAGGTGGCAGATAGCTGCCAGTGCCGGTGATGCGGGAATAACGTCTCATCTAGTTCGTTGCCGCCGCTTCGCCAGGCTGGGGCTGGGCATCTGCAGACACCAGCAGTGGCGCCGCGTGCGCAATCCGGTTCCGGACACGGTCGAGCAGGTTGTTGCGGGCTGCATCATACGCCCGGTTCAAAGCCTGCTCGAAAGCCATCGCGTCGGCCGATCCGTGGCTCTTGAACACTAGGCCACGCAGGCCCAGCAGTGCCGCGCCGTTGTAACGACGGTAGTCCATGCTCTTCATGAGCGCTTTTAGAACCGGATACGCGACGATGGCCGCAACTTTGGTGAAGATGCCGCGAGAAAACTCTGCCTTGAGCGCACCGATGATCATGGATGCGACGCCTTCGCTGGCCTTGAGGGCCACATTGCCCACAAAACCGTCACACACCACGATGTCGACCGTGCCCTTGAAAATATCATTGCCCTCGACATTGCCAAAAAAGTTCAGATCTCCGGCATTCCCGGCAGATCGCAGCAATTCACCGGCTTTTTTGATGATTTCACTGCCTTTGATGACTTCTTCACCAATATTGAGCAGACCCACGGTAGGCTCGCCGCCCCCTCCCTCGCGCAGGGCGGACACCAGGGCGGAGCCCATGACTGCAAACTGAAGCAGGTGCTCCGCCGAGCAGTCCACATTGGCCCCGAGGTCCAGCACCGTGGTGGCGCCGCCAGCGGCATTGGGCATCTGGGTGGCAATGGCGGGACGATCAATGCCGTCCAGCGTTTTGAGCAGGTAGCGCGCAATGGCCATCAGCGCGCCCGTGTTGCCGGCGGACACTGCGGCCGCGGCCGCACCGTCCTTCACCTGCTGGATGGCCACCCGCATCGAAGAATCCTTCTTCTTGCGCAGCGCCACCTCCACGGGGTCATCCATGGCCACCACTTCCGACGCAGCCACCACCGTGGCACGGTCGCAGGAAAAGCCGCTCAGACTGTCAGGCAAACCCACCAAAAGCAGGCGGGCGTCGGGGTGGTGTTCGAGAAACTGGCGGCACGCCGCGAGCGTGACGCGGGGGCCATGGTCGCCCCCCATGCAGTCAACAGCCAGTGTGATCATGGGCGACTTGTCCGGCCGGCCCGCAGGGCCGAAAGAAGAGTGCAATGGTCAAAACAAAGGCCCGCGCTACTGATTTTGTAGCAGCGGGCCTTTGGATGAGGCGAAAAATCAGGCTTCAGACTTGTTCTTCAGCACTTGGCGGCCACGGTAGAAACCGTTGGGGCTGATGTGGTGGCGCAGGTGCGTTTCACCGGTGGTGGGTTCCACGGCAATGCCCGGCACGGTCAGGGCATTGTGCGAGCGGTGCATGCCGCGCTTGGAGGGGGACTTCTTGTTTTGCTGAACGGCCATGATGGCTCCTGATCTGGAATGGGTTGGTAAATACGCGATCAGCCCAAATAGACACGATGGGGTTCGCGTGAAGCCCACGATTATAACCCAAATGGTTTTTGAGGCCAGATCAGCCCTTGGCATCCTTGCGCAACGATGCCAGCGCAGCAAACGGGTTGGGCTTTTCGGCGTTGGCCTCTTCAAAATCATCATCGGAGGACGCAAGTGGCACCTGCGTGGGGCATTCGTCGTGCTTGGGCACCACGGGCAGCGCCATCAGCAGTTCGTCCTCGATGAGTTCATGCAGGTCGAACTCGCGGCTCAAGGCCAGCAGGTCTTCCTCGCACTCGTCGTCCAGCGCTTCGGCGGTGGCTTCGTCCGCCACGAAGCGGAATTCGCGCGCCACTTCCAGCGGCACATCCACCGGGGTGAGGCACCGCTGGCATTCCATGGGAAAGGTGGCGCGGACCGCGACGCGCATCCAGACCTGGCTGATTCCCCCCATGGCGGTGCGGATTTCGCCCACAGCCTCCCAGTCCACCAGCAGGTCGGGGTGCAGGCCTTTGGCCTCCTGCGCCAGGCGTTCGTACTTGAGCAGTGAATCGTGGCCCGCCAGCCGTGCGCCTGCCTGGGCGAAGGCCTTCACATCCAGCCGGTGCGGGGAGAATTCCTTGGTCATGGCGGCAGTGTAAGAGAATCGGCGCATGCTTCAACCCCCCTCCCTGCAGCGCCCTCTGGTATTGGGCTCCACCTCGCGCTATCGGCGTGAATTGCTGGAGCGCCTGGGCCTGCCGTTCACGGTGGCCGCGCCCGATGTGGACGAAACCCCCCTGCCCGGCGAGACGCCGCGCGCACTCGCAGTGCGACTGGCTCTCGCCAAGGCACGCGCCGTGGCTCGTAAGCATCCGGACGCGGTGGTCATCGGCTCCGACCAGGTGGCCGACCTGTCCGGCCAACCCCTGGGCAAGCCCGGCGAGCACGACCGCGCGGTGCAGCAGCTGCGCCAGATGCGCGGCCAGACGGTCATCTTTCAGACGGCGCTGGCAGTGGTGTGCACGGCCACCGGCTTTGAGCAGGCGGACCTGGCCCCGGTGGAAGTGCGCTTTCGCCCGTTGTCGGACGAAGAGATCGAACGCTACCTGCGTGCCGAGCAACCTTATGACTGCGCCGGCAGCGCCAAGAGCGAGGGCCTGGGCATCGCCTTGCTGGACGCCATCCACAGCGACGACCCCACCGCACTCATCGGCCTGCCGCTCATCCGCACCTGCCACATGCTGCGCGCTGCGGGGCTGGTGCTTCCATGAGCCGCCCCACCCCCGGCACGCTGTACCTGGTGCCCGCGCCGCTCGACTTTGGCTGCGACAGCCAGGTGCCGCTGCAGGATGCCCTGCCCGCCCACACGCTGCAGACCGCCGCCCGGCTGACGCACTGGGTGTGCGAAAACGCCAAGAGCACGCGCGCCTACCTCAAGCGCGTGGATGCCCTGCACCCGCTGTCCCTTCCCCTGCAGCAGCAGCAGATCGCCGAGCTTCCGCGCGAAGTGCACAAGAAGGGCGACCACGGCAGCAAGGGTTCGGCGCCGTTCGACGCCCGTCCCCTGCTGGCGGCAGCACTGGCAGGGCATGACATGGGGCTCGTCAGCGAGGCGGGCATGCCCGCTGTGGCCGACCCGGGCTCATCGGTGGTGCGGGCCGCCCACGATCTGGGCGTTCCTGTGGTGCCCCTGGTGGGGCCCGTGTCGCTGCTGCTGGCGCTGGCCGCCAGTGGGCTCAACGGGCAGAACTTTGCGTTCGTGGGCTACCTGCCGCAGGATGTGCAGGAGCGCAATCAGCGTATCAAGGAGCTGGAAGCGCTGGCCGCGAAGACAGGGCAGACCCAGCTGTTCATCGAAACCCCCTACCGCAACGCCGCGCTGTGGCAAGCGCTGGTGCAAACGCTGCAGCCCGCCACGCGCCTGGCGCTTGCCAGCGGCCTCACCCTGCCGGAGGCCCGCATCCGCAGCCAGCTGGTACGGCAGTGGCGCGAGCAAACGGCATTGCCCGACAACCGCACTCCCATGGTCTTTGCCCTGGGGCGCTGATGCCCATGAGTCTGCGCGGCAGAAGGAGCATCGGCTGCACCGCGCGATAAACCGGTCTCGCGCGGT